>CAKZQV010000244.1 GCA_937141895.1 uncultured Verrucomicrobiota bacterium | reverse complement strand
CATCCTAAAAATCTATGGCGAAGAGAGTGAGTCGGTGGATGATCTGCGTTCCTCCCTGGATGCGGATCTAAAGCAGGCCGGCGACCTGGTTCATCTCGACCGCAACGCGGACCTGGCCGATTTGGAAAATGCAGCCACGGCGACTCCCGTGATCCGATTTGTAAATCTGGTACTTTATCAGGCGGTAAAAGACGGGGCCTCCGACATTCATTTTGAGCCCTTTGAAAAAGAGTTCAAAATCCGCTATCGCGTGGATGGCGCGCTGTTTGAAATGGCGCCGCCGCCGATTAATCTGGCCCTACCGATCATCTCCAGAATCAAGGTGCTCGCCGGGCTTGATATTGCCGAATCGCGTCTGCCTCAGGACGGTCGCATTCAGTTGCCGGTCGGTGGTCAATCGATTGATTTCCGTGTTTCGACGCTGCCGACGCAATTTGGCGAAAGCGTAGTGCTGCGTGTCCTCGACCGATCCAACGTTCAGCTCGATCTGGACCGCATTGGTTTTCCAGACGACATCTATTCACAATTTACCGAAGACATCAAAAAACCCAACGGGATCGTGATTCTTACAGGCCCGACGGGCTCAGGAAAAACCACCACACTTTATGCGGCCCTTCAGCGCATCAATACGGCGGAAGTGAAAATCCTGACGGCGGAAGATCCCGTGGAATATGATGTGGAAGGAATTATTCAGTTGCCGATCCGCGAAAACATCGGCCTGACCTTTGCCTCGTCGCTTCGTTCCTTCCTGCGACAGGATCCGGACATTATCATGGTGGGCGAGATCCGGGATCTGGACACCGCACAGATTGCGATGCAGGCCTCGCTGACCGGCCACCTCGTTTTTTCCACCCTGCACACCAATGATGCGCCCGGCGCGGTTACCCGTCTGATCGATATGGATGTGGAGCCCTACCTGATTGCATCGACACTCGAATCCGTCATTGCGCAGCGATTGGTCCGAACCATCTGCCCGGACTGCAAAACCGCTTATGATCCCGACGACGAAACACTCCAACTTCTGAACATTGACCGCGCTCGCATCAACGACCAACCCTTTTATCGGGGCATCGGTTGCGACACGTGCAGTGGAAGTGGCTATAATGGAAGACGCGCTATTTTTGAGTATATGCCGATCAATGAGGCCATGCGTTCAGCCATCGTCGAAAAGAAGCCGACGCTGGCCCTGCGGAATCAGGCGGTAGCCAACGGGATGCGAACCCTACGGGAAGATGGCCTGCGCTGTATTCTCGAAGGCAGCACCACCGTTGAAGAAGTGGTGCAATACACATGATCAAATGGATCTTCATGTTCATATGCATGGTTATTTTCGTGCTGGTTCTGACCAACAAACGCTTAGAGATGCGCACGGTATATAGCGATTACCAATACGCAAAGGGATCGGGAAATAAAAAAGTACATATCGATCGCGGCCGAGAAGTCATGCGGCCGAGACTGATTCCTGACATGCTCGACATCTATTCGTCGGGACAAGATATTCAATTTGCTGAAGCCATGATTGATTCATGCCGCGATCCCAAAGCAACACGCCGCCTCTGGGAAATCGCACTCGCCGATGACACCGATCCCCGTGTACGCACCATCTGCCTCGCGCATCTGCTGAATCGCGATGAACTTCGCGCATGGTCAGAGATCTCCG
>CAKZQV010000243.1 GCA_937141895.1 uncultured Verrucomicrobiota bacterium | reverse complement strand
GTGGTGCTGAGTCTGATCTTCCTAAATTTTGTTTCGGATAAGTTTGAGGAGCGCCGGGCGGAGCTGATTGCGGAGGGGAAAGAGCAATATGCCGACATGGTGGAGTTCTACGCCATGAACAATGTGTTCTACCTGCCGGAAACCTCACGCTGGAGCTATATTCAACAGCACGCCAAGCAGGGCGATATTGCCATTAAGATCGATTCGGCGCTCAAGGACGTGGAAAAGAGCAATGCCTCGCTGAAAGGTGCGTTGCCGGATAACTATTTCTCCCGCCTCGGCCTGGACGGCAGCAAGCTCTCGGCCCTGATCGATGCGATCAATAATATCGACACCGTGGCGGACAACGAAGAAGACACGGTCGGCCGCGTCTATGAATATTTCCTCGGAAAATTCGCCGCCTCGGAAGGAAAGCTGGGGGGCGAGTTCTATACGCCGAAGAGCGTGGTGAATCTGATCGCCGAAATGATCGAACCCTACAAGGGCAAAATCTACGACCCCTGCTGCGGATCGGGCGGTATGTTCGTGCAGTCGCTCAAATTTGTGCAGAGCCACCATGGCAATACCAAGGACATCTCGGTGTACGGGCAGGAGTTCACCGCCACCACCTACAAGCTGGCCAAAATGAACCTCGCGGTGCGCGGGCTTTCGGCCAATCTCGGTGAAGTCCCCGCCGACACCTTCTTTAAGGATCAACACCCCGACCTGAAAGCCGACTACATTATGGCCAACCCGCCTTTCAACCTGAAGGACTGGCGGGGCGCCGACGAACTCGTCCACGACCCGCGCTGGAGCGGCTACGAAACCCCGCCCACCGGAAATGCCAACTATGCCTGGATTCTGCACATGATCTCCAAGCTCTCCGAAAACGGCGTCGCCGGCTTTGTACTGGCCAACGGCTCTATGAGCACCAACACCACGGGCGAAGGGGCCATCCGCCAAAAGATGGTCGAGAACGATCTCGTTGACTGCATGATTGCCCTCCCTGGGCAGTTGTTTTACACGACGCAAATCCCTGTTTGCTTGTGGTTTCTCGCTAAGGATAAGTCGGGCGGGCAATCACCCTCACCCCTAGCCCCTCTCCCAAAGGAAGAGGGGAATGTGAATTACCGAGGAGGGTTTGATTTTTCTGGGTTGGTGGAAACAGCGCGGGAACTTCGACAAAATCAGACTCCGGCTGAAGATATTGCTTGGGAGCTGTTACGCAATCGGAAGTTCATGAACCTGAAGTTCCGCCGACAACATCAACTCGGCGACTATATTGTCGATTTTTACTGTCATGAAAATAAACTGGTTGTCGAACTGGACGGAGCTGTGCACAACACGGAGGAACGCCAGAAAACGGATCAGAAACGAGATAAATATCTGAAGAGTATAGGGGTAAAGGTTGTCCGGTTTGAGAATAAAGAAATCATCGAAACACCAGACGCCTTTTTCTCCAAGCTCCAGTCCGTTATCTCCTCTCCCTCTGGGGGAGGCGGGGAGGGGGTAAACAATACCTTCCGCGATCGACGCGGAGAGGTGTTGTTTATAGATGCTAGAAAAATAGGGACAATGATTAGTCGGACGCAGAAAGAACTGAGCGCAGAAGACATTCAAGAGATTGCGCGAACGTATCATAATTGGAGGACGTCTTCTGCGAATGATGAATGCTCAATGATGAATGAGGAATTAACAACTCAGCACTCAGAACTCAGCACTCATAATTCCACTTCCTACCAAGATATTCCGGGATTTTGTAAATCCTCGTCAAAAGAGGAAGTGGCTAAACACGACTACGTGCTCACGCCCGGCCGCTACGTCGGTGCCGCCGCGCTCGAAGACGATGGCATTCCCTTTGAAACCAAAATGAAGGCGCTTTCCGATGCGCTGTATGGGCAAATGAAGGAATCGGAAAAACTGGATGCGGTAATCCGGGAAAACCTGAGAGGGCTTGGCTATGGTGAGTAGGCAAAAAGAAACCCCAGTGCCTATCTGCCGCGAAGGACAGAGGAAGGGATACCAGGGTCAACGGATGCGAAACTAGGCCTGAGGCCGGTGGATAGCAAGTATGAATACAACCTTTTTTGATCAATTAACAACGGTGCTGGCGATAGAACGTCTTGATGCTTACCGTCAGGACGGGGCGGATGAAATTACCACCTTAAGCCGTTATCTATTAAATATGGCACTTTGTGAGTCCCTCTATTCTCCGTTGCAGTTTGCTGAAATTGCCATGCGTAATTCCATGCATGCACATCTTTCCGATCTCTTCTCCACGGAGGAGTGGTATAACGCAATTCCGACGGGAAAACTAATTCCCTGGCAGTCAAAACAAATAATCAAAGCAAAAGACGAATTGGCTAAATCCGGCAAACCGGAAACTCCCGGCGGAATTATTGCAGAACTGCACTTCGGGTTCTGGACGGGATTTTTCAATAAGCAGCACGCACGAACAGGGATCGGGTTCTCTCTGGCCAGTAATGTGTTTTCCAACGCACCATCTTCTGAACGGGCATTCAGCAAGCTGGATCGGCGGTGGAATAAAATACGAACGCTCCGAAATCGGGTTTTCCATCATGAGCGGATACTTCATTGGCACAATTTAGATGAACAGCATCGCGACTTACTTGAGATAACAGGATGGATAAGCCCGGAACTGAGGGAGCTGGCCGAAGCTTTGGATCGCTACACCTCCATCCGCACGGAAGGACTAACCCCCTGGATTGAAAAAATCCAACAGCATTGGCCAAAGGACTGTGACCATGGTTAATCCATTAAATTCATCATTCATATTTCATCAATCATCATTCGCCGCAGGCATGACGCTCTACGCGCAGATGGAGGAATCCGCCAAACTGGATGAGCTGATTCGGGAAAACCTGAAAGGATTGGGCTATGGAGAATAATGAATTGATTCTTTACCACAGCCCCGACGGAAAGGCAGAACTGCAACTGCGGGCGGAAGACGGTTCAGTCTGGCTGAGCCAATTGGAGATGGCTGAGCTGTTCGCCTCTACCAAGCAGAATATCAGCCTGCATATCAACAACATCTTGAAAGAGCGGGAATTACCGGAACATTCAGTTGTCAAGGAATCCTTGACAACTGCCGCAGATGGCAAGAAATACCGCACAAAACTCTTTAATTTGCACATGATTCTGGCGGTCGGCTACCGCGTCCGGTCCCCGCGCGGTACCGAGTTCCGCCAGTGGGCCACTCGGAACCTTGCGGAATACCTCCAAAAAGGGTTCATCATGGACGATGAGCGGCTCAAGAACCCCGGCGGCTGGGACTATTTTGATGAACTGCTCGAACGCATCCGCGAAATCCGTGCCTCCGAAAAACGGTTCTATCAAAAGGTGCGCGATCTGTTTGCGCTGTCTGCCGACTATGCCGCCGACCCGCGAGAGGCCAACCTCTTCTTTGCCGAAGTGCAAAACAAGCTGCTCTTCGCCGTTACGCATTACACCGCCGCCGAACTGGTGGTCGAACGTGCCGACCCCGGCAGCCCCAATATGGCGCTTATGAGCTGGAGCGGGCCACGGGTTCGCAAGCACGATGTCGTGGTGGCCAAAAACTATTTGTCGAGCGATGAAATCGACACCCTCAATCGCCTCGTTGTTATCTTTCTCGAACAGGCCGAATTGCGCGTGAAAGAGCGCAAGCAGCTGACGCTTGATTATTGGCGCACCAACGTCGACCGCATGTTGGAATTTAACGAAAAAGCTGTTCTGCAAAACAAAGGCTCCATCTCGCACGACGCGATGCAGAAAATTGCACACGAACGCTACGAAGAATTTGATGCCGCCCGCCGCCTCGACGAAGCCCGACAGGCCGATGCCGACGACCTCTCCGAGCTCGAACAGATTGAAAAACAGCTGGAGCAGAAAGGCGGAAACGATGAATAGCTTATACCTAAGCCCCTCACCCGGCCTCTCCCATGGGGAGAGGAGAAACGCGCAGATGGAAGAATCCGCCAAGCTCGATGACGTAATTCGCCAGAATTTGAAGGGGCTGGGTTATGGCGAGTGAATGGATAGAGGTTCCTGCTTCTGAGTTTTGCGACTCAGTGCGAGATGGGACGCATGATTCGCCAAAGCAGGTTGAATCAGGAAAGTTGCTCGTTACTTCGCGGCATATTACTGGGAATCGATTAGATTTAAGTTCCGCTTACATGATCTCGAATGACGATTATGAGGAGATAAATAGAAGAAGCAAAGTTGATCATTGGGACGTTTTATTCACGATGATTGGAACAGTGGGTGAGCCATGTTTAGTCAGCGAAGAGCCTAACTACGCTATCAAGAATATTGGGCTGTTTAAGAATAAAACAGAGGTGCGTGGGAAATACCTCTATTACTATCTTTGTTCCCCAGAGGCACAGCACCATACCAAAGCGCATTCGAGAGGAACTACTCAGCAGTACATTCCCTTAGGCGCGCTTAGAAAATTCCCTATACGTTACCCTGAAGATGAAAATGAAATGTTGGCGATCACCAATATTTTGGGATCATTGGATGATAAGATCGAATTGAATCGGCGGATGAATGCGACGCTGGAAGGGATGGCGCAGGCGCTCTTCAAAA
>CAKZQV010000242.1 GCA_937141895.1 uncultured Verrucomicrobiota bacterium | reverse complement strand
TGCGCCGTCCCGCGCGCTTCCTTGAGAAAACGGTCTACAATCTCCTCTTCGTCACGAAACTGTTTTTTCAGCGATTTAATCGCCACTTCGCGGCCCAGCAGCGAGTCATGTGCTCTGTGTACCTCGCCGAACGATCCCTTACCCAGTGGCGTGACCGAGGTGTAATGCGACTCCGGCCTTTCCATCTTGACGGAAAGTACGCGCTTCATATTGCCGAGTTCGAGCAAAGACGAAAATTCCTGCGATTCGCTCTCCGCATTTTTCGGCTGCCGATTTTGATCGTCAGGCTGATCCATTTAAACCTCCAAGAGCACAAACCATATTGAAATCGACTCCGTTTAAACAGTCTTAACCAGAAAAAAACCCGGCTTCCAATCATTGGAAAACCGGGTTTGAAACAAACGAAAAACGAACTATCCGGCAATCCATGCCCGAATGCCTTCCGGCAGTGCGAGAATGGATTTAATGGTGCATTCACCGGCAGGAATCTCAACCTCGTCGCCCACACCATGACCGGCCAGTGCTTTCGCCAGACGGGTTTCGCTAGAGATAATATTCAGCGCTTCGTCCTGATCCCATACTCCGAGAATATAGTAGGTTTCAACCGCACCGGTTTCGGCATAGCTCAGTTCAACACCCACACCGGCACCGACCACTTCGGTCTGCGCGTCGGCAAAGTCAGTCGGTTTGACTTTTTCCAGATCTTCGGCCAGCTGTGCGCCCTGAGCCATCAGCAGCCCCTGGCGTTCCTTGGCATATTTGAACTCGGCGTTCTCCCGGAGGTCGCCATGACTGCGCGCCACTTCGATCTCTTTCGAGTTTTCCGGAATATCGACCGTCATAATGCGCTCAAGCTGCTTCTGACGTTTGACATAGCTGCGCGCGGATGTGAAGGGAACTTCCTTCTTCTGAGCGGTCTGGCTGGCGGTCGGAAGCACAATATCCTGCAGCTCCGGGAACTTACGAAGCACCTTGGCTTCAACCGATTTACGATCAAGCGCATCCCATCCATGACCTTCATGAATACGACGCATAAAGTCGCGGCGCTGCTGCTCGGTCATATCGTTCATCACATCGTGCAGCCATTCTTCGGTCTGGAAGCGTTCACGCAACTGGTTCTGTGCGCGGAGCATGGCGCCGGCGCCGTTAACTTCCAGCACTTCCTGAATCCGGAAGGCCAGATCCCCCTTCGAAATCAGATCCCATTCCGTGATTTTCTCTGTCGAACGCTGACACCACAGCAGCATCGGAGCACTGGCCGTACGGCGGGCAACCGCACTGGTCATAATTTCGCGCACATCATCTTCAACTTCGTTGGCGATAAGGGCGGCCATAATTTCGTTCAGCACCGGGTGGCTGACCACCGGAATAACTTCGCTCAGTGTGGCAATTACCGCCTCGCGGTCGTTTTCAATCAGGATCGCCAGCAACGTCTGCAACGAGCGTGATGGCAGACGGTCCAGTGTGGAAATCAGATCGCCGGAAATCAGATCATGAATCAGTTTATCGGTATCCAGACCGGTCGGTTCAATACTGAACTGACGAGCATGAATAAAGCCCTGCGCCTTCCATTCCGGACGAGCCGAAGGTGCGCCTTTGATAATGAATGAGAGACGGTTCGCCAGCGTTTCCTGAGCGAAATCCGACGTATAATCGATATTCTTCTCGAGGATTTCATTAAAGCGCAAAAACAAGCCTTCAATGTCACGCTCGCTGGCGATCAGCGCAAACCACTCATCGTCATAGGAGAGACCGTCTTTGTGGAACACAATGTTCTCAGAGCGTTTTTTCGGAATTTCAACAGAGGCATCCTCCTTGAGTCCACGGCGTGCGCCTTCCCAGAATTTTTTCCATTGAGCCTCCGGCATAACTGAAGGAACCATTTTTTCCATCAGACGGGTCACGGACATGCTGCCATAGCTACGCAATGCAGATTTAACCACCTCTGCCGGCTCTTCTTTGAGCATGCGTTCCAGTTCCGTCGGATTATTATGTTTAACTGCGAGAATATGGTCATCGCTGATCAGCTCAAGCGCTTCAGCGGCATAGCTGAAGGCCATCTCGTGATCGCCCTTTTTCTCGAAGTCGATTTCGAGTTCGCCGTAAAAATGGTCAATATCCTCGATCACCCCGAAGCCCCACGTTTCGTTATAGCAGAGCTTTCCGGTTTCGAGGGAGCGAAGAAAGGTCATGCGTTCCAGTGCAACGAGCGGCGGAAATGAACCATCAAAACCTGCCGGCTCAATCATTCGCAGGATATTACGGTCTTTGGAGAACAGCTTTTTGATCGTACCTGGAATATCGTCGATTTTACCCTGAGCACCCAGCCAGGCCATCACCACCAGCGCACCATCCGCTTTTTCCTCATCCGAGAGTTTCTGAAAGAGCTCCAAAGCCCCATTCGTTGCCTCGGCACCGCGACCGGCCTCAACCAGTCCGTTCAGTGCCGCAAACAGTTCTTCCTTATCAATATCGCCGGCGGCGAGACCGACAATCCACTCTTCGTTGATCGATTCCAAATCCATTACGCATGCCTCCTGAAAAATTAGCGATGAAACCTATCGGTTTTTCCAACTGCTGGAAACCGTTTTCGGTGATTTTCCATTACAGAAAATCACTACGAAGGCATTTAATTTCAGGAATCCCGGATCTCAGCGGAAATGCGCATGGAGCAATACTGTTCGCCGCACATGGAGCAATAGTGCTGATCCATTTTATCGCGCTCTTCTTCCGGTAGCGATTCCATGCGGTATTGTTTGGCCTTCAGCGGATCAAACGTCAGGTTAAATTGATCCACCCATCGGAATTCACCGCGTGCTTTGCGCATTTCTTCGTCCCAGTCCATCGCCCCGGGAATACCTTTGGCAAGGTCCGCCGCATGGGCCGCAATTTTATGTACAATTACGCCCTCTTTCACATCATCACGATTCGGTAGGCCCAGGTGTTCCTTCGGCGTGACATAGCAGAGCATCGAGGTTCCATACCAACCGATCACAGCCCCACCGATGGCGGAATTTACGTGATCGTAGCCGGCGGCAATATCGGTAACCAGCGGCCCAAGCGTGTAAAATGGGGCTTCGTGGCAATCCTCAAGCTGCTTATCCATGTTAACTTTGATTTTATCGAGCGGCACATGGCCCGGCCCTTCAATCATCACCTGACAGCCATATTCCCACGCAATTTTCGTCAGCTCACCTAGCGTCTTCAGCTCAGAAAGCTGCGCCTCGTCGTTGGCATCGGCAATACAGCCGGGACGCATACCGTCGCCCAGCGAAAATGTCACGTCGTAGGCCTGCATGATTTCGCAGATTTCGCGGAAGTGGGTGTAGAGGAAGTTTTCCTGATCGTTGTCCACCATCCACTTGGCCATAATCGATCCGCCCCGGCTCACAATACCGAGCTTGCGCACCTTGGCGGCCGGAATATCTTTTTTCAGCACGCCTGCATGAATCGTAAAATAGTCAATCCCCTGCTCCGCCTGCTCAATGAGCGTATCGCGGTAGAGCTCCCAGCAGAGACCGTCCGCATTATCATCGATTTTTTTCAGCGCCTGATAAAGCGGCACCGTACCGATCGGCGTCGGCGCCACGAGAGACTTCATCCGCGAGGTCGCCGAGCTCGCC
>CAKZQV010000241.1 GCA_937141895.1 uncultured Verrucomicrobiota bacterium | reverse complement strand
TTCGTACAACTGACCGCGACCAAAAGATTTTAACTGTCCGTCCAGCGTAAAAGGGGTCTCCGTTTCGGGGGCTATCCGATAACTTTCAAACAGATTCTGATAGGCCCGGTACGCCAAATCCCCGGCAGGTGAAAATCTTTCGCTGCACCACTGCTGCAGCCAGGTGTCCGGATTAAAATCATCCAGATCATACAACATTTCAGCGGAGGCCTGTATACCCAAAATAAATTCCCTCACGTTCGATACATTTAACAAGGCATATTGATGCGAATCGTATTCATGCGCCGTCTGAAACATTTCATAGGTTTTTGCAGGCGCCACTCCCTGCACGAGATGGGGGCCGGAGCCCCACAACTGATGGTGGTAATAGACACCATATTTTTTACCGGCTTCGCGTTTGGTTTCGTAAAAATCATCGAGCCAGATATAACCGGGATTATTATCGGCAAAAACAAGGATGGTATTTTCAGGAAAGGAAAGGTGGCCCGCCTGGTTAAGTGTTACCCCTTCTGCCCACATGGTGGAGGTCATGGGCGGATTGGGTCTGTCGTCGTATTTTTTAATTAAATCCGCCTGCACCTGCATGGCCTCAGAAATGAGCGCACCGCGTGCCGCATCTGATTGCGGTATATTGGAATCGGTAAGCCACATGGGACTGTCGGCTATTCCGCGCAATCCGATTTGCCAAACCACGTTAGGGAATTTTGACCATTCAGCAATGTACTTTTCCCACACTTCTTCAATCTCTTTTCTGCTGCTGAAAAAGGAATATTTAGGCTCCCGGCCGCGCTCTTCCCAGTAATTGAAAAAGGTAAATGCGCTTACTCCAACGGGTTCTACATGATGCTGCGAGATCAACAGGCCACGCTTTGCCGCCTCTTCCACCAGCCGCCTTTCGGGTGGCTTCATGATATCGACAAAACTGGCGGGAATGGTCAGATTATAACGGGAACGAATCAGTGCCTCAAAAATGCGGGTAATCACATCGGGATGCACCACCTGTCCGTAATAGCGGTAGTCGATGTCGCGTTCACCTGCGCCGTTCACAAATTCAGTAATTAGATCTTCGTCGTTCATAAACCAGCCGCGGTATTTAAAATCGGGCTCGTCGCGGAAAATTTCAACATTATCAAATACCAGCTCCTTCCTTTTTTGCGGCTCCATGCCACTCCAGTAATAAAACGGATCAACCTGCAGGTATTTTTCGATGAAATGGTAAATGGCGAATAATGTTCCCCGCTCATCGCTGCCGACCATCATCAGCGGCTCCCTCAGATTGGTTTGGATGTCGGCCTCGTCGATGATGAACTGAATCGAGATGGCCTCCCTGGCTCTCGGCCCGGTCAGGATCTTGC
>CAKZQV010000240.1 GCA_937141895.1 uncultured Verrucomicrobiota bacterium | reverse complement strand
ATATGAAACGAAGTTGAATGACTATGGTTTTGAAAAAGTGCAATCCGGGCAGATGATCGATATTACGGAACCGATCACTGAACCGACGCTGCTGAAAGCTCAGATTGTTACGCTGGATGCTGACTGTCCGGTGGATCTTGCCGTTATGGCCCAGGTGTGTGAAGTGAATGGACGCATTGACGGCAAACTCTATTTCCGGGGTCAGGTGCTTATGTTGAATGCGGGTTCTGAAGTCACCGGAGGGGTGGATGCTAAAGCGCAAATGGTGCAGAATGCAGGTGCTGTGTCTGGTGGAATCAGCGGTGAATTTCAGCTGATTGAAGGGGATGCACCCGTTGCGCCCTGATGCTTTTCGTGCGTGAGTTTATAGAGGAGAGAATAAAATGAGTAATGAGCCCGTAAGTGCTGAAACAGAATCTGCCATGAAGCTGTATCAAGGCGTCTGTGATCGGTTTGAGCAGATGGCGACGTATATCAAGTTGGATGAGAAGGTACATGCGATTATGAGTCAACCCAAAGCGGAGGTGATGATCCATTTTCCGGTCAAAATGGATGACGGAAGTTATCAGCTTTTTAAGGGTTACCGTATTCAGCACAACAATCTGCTGGGACCGTATAAAGGCGGCATGCGTTTTTCCCCTGAGGTTAGTCTGGATGAGGTCAAAGGGCTGGCCATGCTGATGACGTTGAAGTGTGCGTTGGCCAAACTGCCGCTGGGGGGTGCCAAAGGCGGCATCAAATATAATCCGAACGATCACTCGCCCGAAGAAAATCAGCGGATTACGCGCCGGTTTACCATCGCATTAGGCCATAATATTGGGCCGAGCTATGATATTCCCGCGCCCGATATGGGGACGAATGCTCAGTATATGGATTGGATGATGGATACCTACCACAACCTATATGGCCGGAAGATTGAAGATAAGGCGGTGGTTACCGGAAAATCGGTGGCTTGTGGCGGAAGTGTCGGGCGCGCCAGTGCCACCGGATTCGGAGCGGTCTACTGTCTGGAAGAGTGGGCAAAGGGGCAGGGGATGCCGCTGAAAGGTACCACATTTTCTATTCAGGGATTCGGGAACGTGGGATCGCATGCGGCCCAGAAACTTGAAGAACTGGGTGCCACTTTGGTTGCGGTCAATGACCATACGGCCACCCTGATTAATCCCGATGGAATTTCGATTGCTGAACTGGCTGACTATGTGATGGAGCATCGGGGTATCAAAGGATTTCAGCCGGAAAATGAGGTGGACGATATTGACCGATTCTGGTCGCAGCATGTCGAATTTATGGTGCTGGCTGCATTGGAAAATGTCATCACCCGGGAGAATGCGGACTTGATCCGGGCCAAATTGATTGTGGAGGGGGCGAATGGTCCGGTCACGACCGGTGCGGAAGCCATGCTACTAAAAAAAGGGATTCAGATTATTCCCGATATTCTCGCAAACATGGGCGGGGTTATCGTCTCCTATTTTGAGTGGGTACAGAACCGCAACAGCGAATACTGGAGCGCCGCAACCGTTGATGAAAAACTCCGCGAAAAACTAATTGCGGCCTACCGACAGGTCGTGGCTATTTCTGAAGAGGAAAAGATCAGTATGCGACAGGCCGCCTATGTGGAATCACTCAAACACCTCGAAAGTGTCTATCTGAAACGCGGCGTCTGGCCGTGATCTTTTTTTTGCTGTAAATGCCGGGGAAGGGGCTTGAGGACAGCCACGAAAAGGCACAAGAAACACAAGCACCCAAGCCCCATTATTTTAATGTGACTTTGCGGCCATATTAAATTTGCAGTATTTATTCGTCGGGGCTGGGGGCAGATTCGAGAGCAAGCTTGATCTTGTCGTTTTCGAAATAATCCAGTGCTCGTTTTTGAACTTCAACCGCTTCGTTACTCATATCAATAGCGATTAGCACTTCAATAAGTTGAGCGACATCATCCACAAAACTCTTATCTGCGTAATCTAGCATCATGCGATTATTTGATGAGGGATCCTTTCGGGCGAAGCTGAGCATCAACTCCATCTTCATATTTTATTATGGGATCACCGATATACTTTGCACAAATGTCGTACTTCTTGTGTTCAATAAGGAGGTCTTCAGTAACGTGATAATATGTTTCTGATTGCTTTGGAAATATTTTATCAAGAACCATGCAGAGCTCAAGGGTGTCTTCGTCCAGCGCAAGCTCCCGATTTTTAGAAGATAAATCATGGCAGTTCTGAAAGTTGCCTTTTCCAGAGCTTGTTGAAAATGGCCCTCGTTGGTCAGCTTGCGAATCTCGTCGAGATCTTCATTCCCAGCTGCGGCTTTTGAAATTCCACTGATAAGAACTATCACTACTGTCCGGTAAAAATCGGACATCGACAAAAATACGATAAATATTGGCTGG
>CAKZQV010000239.1 GCA_937141895.1 uncultured Verrucomicrobiota bacterium | reverse complement strand
GGGGTCGGAAAGCTTGGCCTCGTGCTCTTCGTCTACTGCGTGGGCATCGGTGCCGGCGACCGATTTTTCGCCTCCCTGGCCCGCGAAGGCGCCAACCTCGCGAAACTGGCCGTACTCATTGTCGGACTCGGCGCACTGGTGACCTATGGCGGGGCCACGCTGCTCAACTTACCCGCCGGTCTGGCCACCGGCATTTTTGCCGGCGCGCTTACCTCCACCCCGGCCCTGGCCGCAGCCACAGAAGGGCTGGCCATGTCCGGCGGCGGTTCGGGTGACGCGGTGTCCATTGGCTACGGCATTGCCTATCCCTTCGGCGTGATCGGCGTTGTTCTTTTTGTGCAGGTGCTTCCACGCATTCTGCGAATCGACCTGGATGCTATTAAAGACGAGTCGCCGAATGCCAATGCCAACCGCGTGGAAAACGTGCTGGTGGAAGTCACCAATCCGAATTTATATGGGATGAAGATTTCGGAATCTGGCGTCACCCAGTTTAATGCGGTACAAGTGACCCGCATCATCAAAGAAGATCGTTTGGTGCCTCTAAGCTATAATGATGAATTTGCCGAAGGGCAGCATGTCCTGCTGGTCGGACGCCGCTCGGAAATGAAAATTGCCGTCGATTTCATCGGCCGGAAAAGCGACCGAGAAGTTCTGAAAGACGCCGAAAACGAACGCGAAGATATTGTGGTGACCTCCAATGCATTCGCCGGACAAAAGCTGGGCGATATGGCCCCGCTGCGCAACTATGGCGTGGTGATCACGCACGTCACCCGCCTGGGTCTCCAGTTTGTGCCAAATGCCGATACCATTCTGGAACGCCACGACCGGCTCAACTGCGTCGGCCGCGTGGAGGACATTAAGAAATTTTCCGTCGCGGTCGGCCACCGCAGTAACGCCATCGATGCCACCGATCTGCTCTCCCTTTCCGTCGGGCTGACCCTCGGCATTATTGCCGGCCTGATGCCCATCGGCTTCCCCGGCGCCACACCGATTACCCTCGGCCTAGCCGGCGGGCCGTTGCTGGTTTCGCTGATTCTCGGCCACTTCGGCAAAGTCGGCCGGATTGTCGGCTTTATCCCCCGCCCCACGCGTATGCTGTTGCAGGAGCTCGGCCTCGTCTTCTTCCTGGCGAATGCCGGGGTCAAGGGTGGCGCTATGTTGGTGCCAACGTTGAAAGAACACGGTCTGATCCTCTTCCTGCTCGGAATTGCCGTCTCGTCGCTCCCACTGATTGTGGCGTGGCCGATTGCCACCAAGTTCTTCAAGATGAATGCGCTCCAGTCGCTCGGTGGTATCTGCGGCGGCATGACCTCCACCCCGGCCCTCGGAGCCATCACAGCCAAAACCGATTCCACGATCCCCGTGGTCAGCTATGTTTCAGCCTATCCCGTCGCCCTGATCATCATGATCATCGCATCCAAAATCCTGATCAAATTTATTGGCGGCAGTTAAGTTCCAGCGTCTGGAAGTTTCCAATGATTGGAAAAGCGCCCTCAGCCGGGGCGCTTTTTTTTCTTCATACCTGAATGGAATTCCTGATGGAAGCTTACTCTGTCCGCGCCTTGAAATCCTGAAGCGCCTTCATACGCTCTTTGGTTCGGTTGGGTTCCTCCCAGTCCAGCAGCCGGATCTCATCGAGCGCGTGTGGACGTTCTTTAAAAAAGAGTACGGCGCGCAGGCCATCGGAATAATAAACATCGGGCGACAGGTTATAATGCAGATCCTCAGCGTCTGAACGTTGCGAACCTTTCACAAATGCAACCGCACCTAACGCCTGCGAATAGGCCAGATCCCCCACGAGCCCATTGCGGGTTTCATCCACGTCGGGATCGATGGCATGCGTGACGATCGTGCGCTTCGACATTTTCACGCCGATATCGCGGCTGATCTGTCCGAGCCAGACCGGATACCCTTCATACCGATAGGGCATCATCCAGAGCCGCATATGATTCCGCGTATTGATGGAGTGGCGGCCCTGGAACTGGCCGAACGGCTGGACGATGGCCCGCTGCAGGCCAAGATCCTGGGAGCGGCCAAAAACATAGAGCGGGCTGATGGGCGAATAAAGATAGCGCGCACCGAAAAGGAACGATTTTACGGTCTTCCAATTGGAGGCGGCGTAGGTGACTTCGGTCACATG
Source organism: uncultured Verrucomicrobiota bacterium (assembly GCA_937141895.1). GTDB lineage: Bacteria > Verrucomicrobiota > Kiritimatiellia > Kiritimatiellales > Pontiellaceae > Pontiella. The sequence continues at coordinate 2,400 of CAKZQV010000239.1, read as the reverse complement.
CCAATCGCTACGAATCAGAGCGGAAAAGATATTTTGCGGATCGCCTACAAAAGCAATGTTTAACGGATCGCCAAAATTCTCCCCTTTTTTATCCGTGGTGGCCGCAGGAAGGGACGCTAGAATCATACGCAGCTCGTCCTCGGATTGGATATCAACTATGTCGCGATAGAGCTCCTTGAATTCACGTTGTTTCAGGTCGGTGACCAGCCCCGGGACCTCCACCACAAATGACATACTGACCACATCGTGATCGGATAACAAATCGACCAGAACCCCCTTAAACCCTTCATCCAGATCGGTGAATATAAACCCCGATGCTGTTTCCCCAGGGAGCACCGGGTTCGGAAAATCCATGAAAAAGAAGAATTCGCGCATGGCCGCTTTGGTTTTCTTACCCCCGGCCTTACGCTTCCAGGCGACCTCAAGGGGTGAATAGTAGTTACGGTCCATCCCGCTTTTAATGAGTGAATATTCATTGGTCGTCCGATTTTCCACCTCCACCCAAACCGGCTGAATACGGGAATCATAGAGCGATGTTCCAAAAATCTGCTTGGTTTGGTTTCGGTCCGGCACTCCAACGGTAACACGCAATCCCTTATGTTCTTCGGTGCGGGCACGATCCATAAAATCGACCTGGTCCACCGGAACGGGCGCTTTCCAGCTTTTGCAGCCGGATAGCGCCATAAAAACGATCAAAAAAGTGGTAAGTCTTCCATGCATCACACTATTAAAAAACCCGAACTCCCATAAAGTCAAGGTACGCCGTTCCGATCACTCAATCGTTTCCGGAATTTCGCGGTAGAACATGATAAGAATGATGGCGGTGCCGATGACTTCTCCGACAATACCCTGCAGCGCGAGCGAAGGCCCCACCTCCCAGGCAAAGAGGATATACGTCAGGCCGGCGACCACAATAATGCCATAGGTGAAGGTGGCGGTGATGCTGAACGTATCCTTCCACTCCTCGCGCAGATGCTGCAGCCATCCGAAATACTGATAGCCCATGAGCACAAACACCGTATAGGTGAGCCATGAAAAATTTATCAGGGCGGGCACCATAATAAAGGCGTCGTAGAATCCGTGAATGGCCACGGCTAGAACGAAGGTACTTGCGGCGTGCTGCAGGTCTTCGCCGCGATGATACACCGCGCGCGTCAGCGTCAGACCGCACATCGCGGTCAGGGCAATATGCAGAAAATTGGCCGTTGCGAAACGCCCGATTGCGCTAAGTCCCGCCGAAGAATTAAAATAATTCACGTTCTCCTCGATGGCAAAACCGAGCCCCACCAGACCGGCGATGGTCAGAATGGCCAGATCTTCTTTATTGCGGAGAAATGGAATCAGCGGAACAAAGAGCAGCAGTTTCAGGAACTCTTCGCGAAGACCGATGGAAAGACAGAACAGCAGCTGTTGGTAGAGCGTTTGGCCAAACCCGAAGCCCATTTGATCCACCTGCCAGATATAGGACAACAGCGTGGCATGGGCGGAAAATGCACCCAGCACCAAAGCGGGCAGCAAAAATTTCCAAACCTTGGAAAAATGTCCGCTGAACCGAATGAGAATCACGGCCCACATCAGACCCGAGATTAAAGCCAGAACCACGATGCCGATTCGGACATTCTCGTAGGCCGCCGGAAGAAGCGTTTTTACAATCATCGGCCAATCCAGACATTGGACTGCAATTTCATGTCGCACCGAGTACGTAAAAAATTCGCGATATTTTGGGTCCTTTGATAACGCGTTCAGCAACTCAAATTTTTCAAGCTCCAGGTAGATTTCGACTAACTGCTCGCGCGGATAGCGGCTGTCATAAAGCTCAATTTCCCGGTAGAGGGCCTCCACAGACTGAAGCCCATCCTTTCGATCAAGACGAACAATGGCCAAGGCAAAGTTTGCATCGCGCGGTGCGTCACCTTCCGCCAGTTTTTCCAAGGTCTGGATATTGGTCTTTTTGTCCGGCCCCGCGTAGCAATCGACCAACCCCTGGGCAATAGCCTGTTGGTTGGAGTTCAGGTTTCCAATGATTGGAAGATCGATCGCGGTTTTGGGTTCGATATAGAGTAGCATGTAGGAAACATCCATGAGCCGGGTATAGAACGGAGCATCGGATTCCAGACTCTGGAGCAGCGTATCCGTGATGCGCTTCGGGTCGAGCTTATCGTCAGTGAGCCCCTTGATGTCTATTCCGAGCTCATCGGAAAGGTCGGGGGCCGTAGCCAACTCACGAAACAGATCCAGCCGGTCGGTATTCAGGAAGCTGATGGCGGTCCCGATCACGAGAAGTAACGCGCCGAGCACTCCCGCACTTTTCCAGAGAAATCCAGATTGGCGGGTTAAGCGAAATATGCGGCGTCTATCCATGGTGTTCTTCATCACTCCATCCATATTCATGCAGGTTGA
>CAKZQV010000238.1 GCA_937141895.1 uncultured Verrucomicrobiota bacterium | reverse complement strand
GGTGAAGTGGTCGCATGCGGTCTGGCACCTCTTTGTACTGGCCGGCAGCCTTTGCCACTTTTTCAGCATTCTCTTCGGTATCGCGCTTTAGTTCCTGCGGTAACAAATAAGTTCACGATCGTGAACTTATTTGTTATCCGCTTTCTGAATCGCCCTCTGGTTCCCGGCACTGGAAAAATGCAGGAAATGTCCACCCATTGGAAAAAATGCGTGCGTTCGGGGTGGGGTATCGGTAAAAACAACGTTTTCTACGTAACCCCATGGGAGAATTTGCATGAACGTAAAGATTGAGCGCGCACTTTTGAGTGTATCGGATAAAGCGGGAATCCTGGATTTTGCCCGAAACCTGTATGATATGGATGTGGAACTGCTGTCCACGGGCGGCACCGCCAAGGCCCTTCGCGAGGCCGGCATTCCGTGCAAGGATGTTTCCGAATTTACCGGTTTTCCGGAAATGCTCGATGGCCGGGTGAAAACCCTAACCCCGCAGGTTCATGCCGGAATTCTCTACATGCGCGACAACGAAGAGCACGTGAAGACCATGGTCGACCACGGGCTGGGTCAAATTGATCTCGTTTGTGTAAATCTTTATCCGTTCGAAGAAACCATCGCGAAAGAGGGCGTCACCCTGCCGGAAGCGATTGAGCAGATCGATATCGGCGGACCGACGATGATCCGCTCCGCCGCAAAAAATATGAAATATGTGACCGTCGTTACTGATCCCGCCGACTACGCGCAGGTGATCGACGAAATGAAGGCGCATGATGGCGCGACCACGGAGCCCTTTCGTTTTATTCTCGGCCAGAAAGTCTATGCCCGGGTCGCCGAATACAATGCGGCGATTGCGAGCTATCTGGCGGAGCAGGTGGCCGAGCAGAAGCTGGCCAAGCCGTTTGTCAAAGCCTATTCGAATGGGACCGAATTGCGTTATGGCGAAAACTCTCACCAGAAAGCATGGCTTTATAAGGATGCAGAATCCCGCGAATCCACCATTGCCTTGACCGAAGTGCTGCATGGCAAGGAAATGAGCTACAATAACTATGTCGACGGTGACGGTGCGCTCGAAGCCGTTAAAGATTTATCCGGCAAGCCCGGCGTTTCGGTGATCAAACACACGAATCCGTGTGGCTATGCCACCGGCGAAACGCTGGCTGAAGCTTTTGAAGCGGCGTGGGCGGGCGATCCGATTTCGGCCTTCGGTTCCGTTATTGCGGTGACCCAGCAGATAGATCTTGAAACGGCAAAGTGCCTTGATGGGCGCTTCATTGAGGCCATCATTGCTCCGGGTTATGCAGAAGATGCGCTCGATCACCTGATGAAGAAGAAAAATCTGCGTATTCTGAAGCTGAAAAAACCGATGGGCAAAGCGTTGCCGCAGCGTATGGTCAAACAGATCAATGGTGGTCTGCTCGTACAGGATTTGGATACTGAAATCCTCGAAAGCTGGAACGTGCCGACCAAAGTGCCGTTTGCTGATAACAAAAAAGAGCTCGCGCTCTTCGGTATTGCCGCCGCGAAGCATACCAAGTCGAATGCGATTGTTTTGGTTCAGGAATATAAAGAAGGTCAGTTCCGCGTGCTCGGCATGGGCGCCGGTCAGCCGAACCGCGTGGATGCACTGAAAAAGCTTTCGGTATCCAAAGCGGTGGAAAACCTGAAAACCGAGAATCCGGATATTTCGGAAGACGAAATCCAGAAGATCATCGGCGAATGCGTCTTTGTTTCCGAAGCGTTCTTCCCGTTTGCGGACAGTATTGATGCGGCCAGCGAAATGGGCGCGAAGTTTATCGTTCAGCCGGGTGGATCCATCCGTGACGACGAAGTGGTGGACGCCTGCAATAAATATGGCATCGCGATGGCGATGACCAATATGCGCCACTTTAAGCACTAATCCCGTTTCCAATATTTGGAAAAAGCCCGTTCAGTTGAGCGGGCTTTTTGTGTTTTGGTAGAAGTTTTCTTAACGTAGACGCGACGCCCTCGTCGCGTTGTCTGGCTGAGTGTGCATAACGCGACGAGGGCGTCGCGTCTACGTTGTAGGAAGAATTTTTCATTTAAGAGGTTGCTATTAAAAAATATACGCGTATAACCGCGCTTCGTTTTTGCAGAACCACGGAATAAGTGTTCTGTTCATTCGGGGTCAATTTTTCTGCGATGGGCGTGGGGATAACTGCCCTGAGATTGGAATGACGATGTGTTCATCGTCTACAGGCAGCGGGAACGCGGTCTCTCCACAATGTAGGAAATACTATGACATTCTCCGATTTGGGGCTCAGCCCCGATACGCTTAAATCTATCCAAGTTCTGGGTTTTGAAACACCAACTCCGATTCAGGCCGAAGCCATTCCGATTCTCCTTGA
>CAKZQV010000237.1 GCA_937141895.1 uncultured Verrucomicrobiota bacterium | reverse complement strand
GCTCGACCTCGGCCGTCTTCATCGCCATTGGTTCCTCGCTGGCCATGGCCCTCCCGATCTCCACGCCGCCGAACGCCATTGCATACTCCACCGGCGCGATCAAAACGAAAGATATGGCCGTCACCGGCATAATGTTTGGCCTGCTCGGCTCAATCCTGTATATCTTTTTCGCGCCCCACCTGTGGAAAATGCTTGGAGTAATGCTAGGGAGTTCTGGTGAATGAGTGAAGCCTTCAATCCACTTCAAATAGGATTGCTCAATCTCTCGGATGAAGAGATTGAGGATGGCCTCATCTCCGAGTTGGATTTCCAGCTCAATTCACCGCCCCGGCTCAGTATCGAGCCGGGCGTGACGCTGTTCGAGGAAGAGCAGCAGCTCAACGGCATCTGGATCCTGCTCGACGGACAGGTGGAGCTCTACCGCAAGGTCAACGGCGAAAAGATTATCTTCCACTCCCGAACCGCCGGACGCATTCTGGGGCTCATCGCCCTCGCCCGTAACTCGCGCGCGGTCTTTTCCTGTGTCGCCAAAACACCGCTCAAGCTCCTGCGGGTCACGAACCGGGAACTCGATATGGCGCTCCAGAAAAGCGAGAGCCTGCGTAACCTGCTGATTTCCGTCCTGCTCCATTCCATGGGCAGACGAAGCAAACGCCTGATTGAACTTCAGGAACAAGTCCTCAAACTCAACAAGGGAATCGCGGCGGAACATGAACAGGTTGTCCAGACCTTGGAAGAGCTTCAGAAAGCACAGGCCATGCTCGTGGAATCAGAAAAAATGGCCACCCTTGGTCAGCTCTCCGCCGGTGTGGCACACGAACTCAACAACCCCGTAGCCGCCATTATCCGCGCGTCCGATTTTGTACACAAGGATCTGCTCGCCCTCTCCAATCAGATGACCGATGGCCACGGCATGCAGGAAATCCTCGACCGCTCGTTCAACACCGAATCCGTTTCCACCCGCGATCAGCGTGCAAAGCGCAAAGAGCTGACGGCTGAAATCAACGATTCCGAGCTCGCCGAACGCATGGTTAAAATTGGCATCCACAGCGTGGCAGAGTATGGCCAGTTGACGAAAGATGTATCTGGATCGGCGCAGGAACAGCTGGAAAAACTGGAGCTCTACCACCAGATCGGCTCTTCGCTTCGCAACATCAACAGTTGCGCCGAACGCATCTCCGGCATTGTCCAAAGTCTACGGTCCTACATCCATGCCGACAGCCCGGATAACGGGTGCATCTCCATCCAGCGGGGGCTAGACGACACCCTGTTGCTCTTCTCCAACCGGCTACGCAACGTCACCATTGAAAAAGACTATACGGACATGCCCGACATTATGGCCAATGCCGGCGAACTCAATCAGGTGTGGACCAACATCATCAGCAACGCGCTGGATGCCATGCATAATGAAGGAACCTTGACCATCCGTACGCAGAGCAGCAACGATGAAACCGTCACCGTCGGCATCATCGACAACGGCCCCGGGATTTCTGCGGAAAACATTAAGAAAATTTTCGAGCTCCGATTCACCACTCGCCAAGGCCGCGTCGATTTCGGCCTCGGACTAGGGCTCTCCATTACCAAAAATATCATTACCCGGCACGGGGGAAGCATCGACGTAACGTCGGAGCCGGGACGTACCGAATTTTCCGTCACCCTTCCCATTGAAGGTCCATCGGAAACTATTCTACTATCAAGTCAGGAGAACGCATCATGAAGAAGATCGCTATACTATGTGTAGAAGATGAAACCGAAGTTCGCGAAGCCGTCATCCGCGACCTCAAACCGTTCGCCGATGTATTCCGCATCGAAGCGGCCGAAGATGTCAGCGATGCCCGCGAAGTACTCACAGAACTCGAAGAAGAAGGCCTTGAACTCGGCCTTGCGCTCTGCGATCACATGATGCCCGGCGAAAGCGGCGTCGAATTTCTCGTTTCATTAGAAAACAACGATGAATATCAGGAAGCCCGCAAGGTCCTCATCACCGGACAGGCCGGCCTCGAAGACACCGTCAAAGCGGTCAACCAGGCCAACCTGCACCACTACATTTCCAAACCTTGGAAAGCCGAAGAACTGCAGGACGTCGTAAAACTCCAGCTCACCGAATATGTGTTGGAAAATACCGAAGACCTGAAACCCTACGTAGCGGTCCTCGATGGTGTACGCCTCATGGCCGAAATCGCCAAAACCGGCTCTGACAGATAGATAGTGTTCGCCACAAAGAGGCGTAAGATACACAAAGACACACTCCCTAGTCTTCGTGCTTTTTGTGCCTTTTCGTGGCTATCCAATTAGTCTCCAACCGACTTGATCACAAGGACCTCGAGCATTTCCGAGGTCTCGTTTTTCCAACCTCTGGAAACATCCGGCGGGCAGGAAACCATCTGCCCCTTCAATACCTGAAACTCTTCTCCGGATACCGTTACGGTCCCGGCGCCCTTCAGCACACAGAAATCGACCGGAATTGGCAGTACATGTCCCGGCTCAATTTCAAGCAACACGTATTCATTTCCTGCATGTTCAAACAGCCGAATGCCCCGGCACCCCTTCTGATCCAGCACCACTTCGCCGGATTTCATAGAAAAAACACCCATTTTATTCCCCTTCCTCTCATTGGTAACTTCCAGATATTGGAAACACGAATTTCCAACCATTGGAAGTTCTGATTTACGACCAGTTTCGGTTTTTCTACGCTCCTCGGATTGTGGTAGTTTCGGCGATCGTTTTTTTGGAGGAATAATTTGTGTATCTGAAAACCCTCGAAATTGTTGGATTCAAGAGTTTTGCCAACAAGACCAAGCTGGATTTTGAACCCGGCATGACCTCTATTGTCGGGCCTAACGGCTGCGGAAAAAGTAATGTATCCGACGCGGTCCGGTGGGTACTCGGCGAGCAGCGAGCCCGCGCCCTGCGTGGCGGAAAAATGGAAGACGTCATTTTCAATGGTACCGATTCCGCCAAACCGCTCGGTATGGCCGAGGCGAGCATTACGCTGGCCGACTGCACCGAAGCACTCGGTATTGAGTACGACGAGGTCTGCATTACCCGCCGCGTGTTCCGCTCCGGCGAATCGGGTTATTTCCTCAACCGCAAAGCCTGCCGCCTCAAAGATATTCAGCGTCTGTTCATGGACACCGGGGTCGGCACCGATTCCTACTCCGTACTCGAACAGGGAAAAATCGACCAGATTCTATCCGCGCGCGCCGATGATCGCCGAACGGTATTTGAAGAAGCCGCCGGCATCACCAAATACAAGGCCGACAAAAAAGAGGCCCTCCGCAAGCTTGAACACACCGAAGCCAACCTGCTCCGCCTCGACGACGTCGTCCGAGAGGTCAAACGCCAGATTATCTCGCTCCAGCGTCAGGCTGGCAAAGCACGCCGCTATAAAGAGCTGTCGGAAGAAATGCGCAGCCTCGATATTTACGTCACCAACCAGCGCCTGAAGGAATACGCGCAGAAAATCAATGAATTGACCGGCGAGCTCCAGGTCTTAGAACGCAAGGTGAACGAACTGCACCGCCAAGTGGAAACGGCCGAAGGCGAAGCTGAAAGCTCCCGCGCGGCCCTCACCCAACTGGAAGAAACGATTTCCCAGGCCATGGAACAGGCATCAGCCGCCCGAAGCGAACTTGAGCGGACTAAAAACCTGATTACCATGAACACCGACCGTATTGCCGAGCTGACCACCCTCGCCCAGCGCAATACACAGGAAACGGAAGAGGCCAAGGTTCGTCTGCAGACCCACCGAACGGAACTGGAACGCATTATTTCAGAAATTGCCGAGGCGGAAACGTCCAAGGCCGAAGCCGCCGTGGGTCTCGAACGCGCCACCCAGGTTCAGAAGGAAGTCGAAGACCAGATGAACCAGACGCGGCAGAAACTCAACAATCTGCGCAACGAATCGGTGGTACTCGATACCAAAGCATCCAAAATGCAAAATGAGCTGAATGCTCTGGATGCGCGCGACCGCGAGGCCATGCTGAAAAAAGAACGTCTCGCCACCGAAAAATCAGAACTGGAACGCTCGCTCTCGTCCTTTATGGAACGCGAAGAAGAAATGACCGCCATGGTGGAGACGCTTCAGAGTAAAGTATCCGAACAGGCTGAAACGCTGAATAATCTCAATTCCGACCGCGCATCACGTAAAAACCTGATTGTTGAAAACGAGCGCAAGCTCAACGACGTACAGAAAACCGCTGCAGCGAAACGCGCGCAGCTGGAAATGCTCTCCGGCGGTGAAGCGCGTCAGGAAGGATTTCCTCCGGGCGCTCAGGTACTCCTCGATCCGCCTTCAGATTACACGCTGGATCACGCCGGCATTGTTGGCCCGCTTGCCGAGCAGATGACCACAGATCCGGAATACCAGACCGCACTGGAAGCCATTCTCCGTCCATGCCTGGATGCGATTGTGGTGAAGGACGAAGCCTATGCTCGCGACGCCCTCAACTGGCTTCGTGACACCGAAGCCGGCACCGCCCGCCTGCTGAGCGTCACCTCGGCCAAAGAGGCCGCTCAGCTGGATTCCTCGGCCATTGGTAAAGCGCTGCTGGACTGCGTAAAATTTGAGAGTGCCGTGGCCCCGCTCGTTCGCCGCCTCTTCTGGAATGTGCGCGTGGTCGGTTCCGAAGTGGAGATCCCGGACGTACTTTCGGCCGACACTGTCGTCGTTACGCAGAACGGCACCGTGGTTTCCGGATGCGGAGCATCTGAAATCTGGATGCCGAGCACGAAAGATAAAAGCCCGCTCGCCCGGCACCAGATGCGCGAAGGCCTTCAGAACGACATCCAAGCCTTGGAAAAAGAAATCCAGACCCTGGAAACGTCGCTCGAATCCCTCCGCTCGGATGAATCCAATATAATGGAGACCATGAATAACGCTCGCCAGATGCTGGAAGAGTTCCGGCGCGAACTCGCCCTGCAGGAAGGCGAAAAGCAGGTCATTGTTCGAGAAACCAAATCCGCCAAGGACCGCGTGGAGACGGTATCTTTTGAATATAATAACCTGATGGAAACCGAGAGCGAGGGTGCCGATCTGCGCAAAAACCTCGCCACGGAACTTCAGGAAATTCGCGACCGGCAGACCACCGTTCGTACCATGAGCGCCGAGCAGACCAAGGAACTGACCGAGGTTGAGGAGCGTCGCAACGATGCCCTGCAGATCACCTCCGAGCACCGGATTGTCTTTTCGCATAAAAATTCCACGTTGGAGCACCTGAACAGCCGGCGCGAACCGATGGAAGCGCGCATCGAAGAGTTAAACGATTTGATCAACGACCGATCGAACGGGGTTGATTCATATAACCGCCGTATCGAAGACCTCCGATTTTCGATTGAAGATGAGCAGAATAAAATCCAACCCTTGGAAGATCGACTGGAAGAAACCTCCCGGACATTGGACGCGGAACGCGCACGCCGCGAAGAAACCATTCAGGTCTTAACGACCGCTGAAAATCGCCTGCGCGTGATTCGAAACGATCTGGAAGGCCAGCTAAATCGCAAATCTAAATTTGAAGTAGAGAAAGCTGAATTCACCATGCGTCATGACAATGCGCTGGAGCGTGTGACCGGTGCGTATCACATTACCAAAGAAGAACTGGCAGAATCCGACGCCCCCCGCTGGGAAAACGATGAAGTGCCGGATCAGGAAATCATCGAAACCCGCGTGGCCGAGTTGCAGGCCAAACTGGATTCCATGGGCCCGGTCAACCTCGTGGCCATCGAAGAGCATGCGGAACACGAAGAGCGCTATGCGTTCCTGATGAAACAGCAGGAAGATCTGGCGGCCGCGAAACAGCAGCTGCTGGATATGATCAAGACGATCAACAACACAACCACCGAGCTCTTTAAAGATACGTTCAATAAGGTGAACACCGAGTTTCAGGAAATGTTTAAAAAACTCTTCGGCGGTGGATCGGCCAAACTGGTGCTGACCGACGATGAAGATGTGCTGGAAGCCGGCATTGAAATTATTGCCCGTCCGCCCGGAAAAAAACTGCAGACCATTTCTCTGCTGTCCGGGGGTGAGCGCACGATGACCGCGGTCGCCCTGCTCTTCTCGCTCTTCAAAGTAAAGCCGAGCCCGTTCTGTGTACTCGATGAGCTGGATGCGGCGTTAGATGATGCCAACATCAACCGCTTTGTTGACGCGCTGAAGGAATTCCTGACCACGTCTCAGTTCATCATCATCACGCATAGTCGCCAGACCATTGCCGCAGCCGATGTAATCTACGGGGTAACGATGCAGACCCGCGGCATCTCTAAAGTGGTCTCCATGAAATTTGCCGACTATCAGGCGAATGAAAAGAAAATGAAATAGGAACGTATTGCGTAACGAATAATGCGTAAGGTTTCATACACTCGCGCGAACAAGTTACGGATTACGAATTACGGACTACTTTTCCATGAGCAACGACAAACAATTTGATTTCTGGTATGCGGTAAATAATACCGAACTGATCACGGCGCCGACCGGCCATTTGGAAACGTTCGGCGACACGGTGGTGAACTATTATCTCATCTGTCAGCAGATGGACAGCATCGATAAAGTCGTCGTACGTGAAGGGCATTTAAAGGCCCTGAAACCCGCCATCATTACGCCGCAGTCGTTGGGGCAGATTGATGTGGGGGATCTCGGTGCTGATGCGCAGGATTATGCGGATTGGCTCCGGGAGCATGCAAATGATCTGCGAATTATTCAGTACGGCTTTACCCTCGAGAAACAGGAACAGAAGGAATATGTGGTTTCCGATCACCTCGACAATGTACTGGACCGGGTTAAAGAAGAAGTCCGCGCGCAGGATGACCCCCTGAGTTCCATTCTGGTTGGCGTGAATGATCCGTGGGAAGTCTGTTTGATGAAACTGATGGTGGAGTTGGTGCAGCATTCCGCTCAGGAAAATATCCAGCAGTTTCAGCAGCAATCCGTGGATATGAAAAAACGCCTGACGGACAATATCGACCAAGCCTTTCTCGAAGCCTCCCGCGATGCTTCAAAAATCAACGGGCTGGCCGATATGCTGAAATTGAATAATCTCTGGGAAAAATACGAAGACCGTTTCTTTGCTTTGGTAAAGGCATCTGAATAACCGTGATGGAGGGTCACACGCCGTGTGACCGTATCGGTCGCGGAGCCCGCGACCCTCCAAACTACTTAAAAATAGAATCAATGCCCATGGCCGATTCGGATGCAAATTCCGGAACGGCCTTTTTACTGAATCGCTTCAAAAGCGGATAGAGTATGGAAAGCATATTCAGCGTGACGATCCGGTCAAACAGCCGATATCCATGTTCGCCACGAAACATCATCCGCAGCATGAGATGAAGGTGAGCCCGCCGCACTTTTAATTTTGAGGTGTCGAGCATCAGTGCGTAGCGCGGCTCTTCATATTTGTCCTCATAGGCCTCCTTCATTTTCTGGAGCCGTTCCACCCGCTCATCGGTAAAATCGAGGAAGTAATATTCGCGCACCGTGGAAATTAGGTTGAAAGTATCATACTGAAATTGAAGATCTTCAACCGGCAAACCTAAGGGTTCCGCCAGCGATTTCATGCGCTTTATTTTTTCCAATGCCCGGAAACCTTCCTCTACCGTTTTCCAACCATTGGAAACATAGCACCGCATAAACTTACGCATAAAATGATTCGCCACAATGTGCCGCCAATACACGTTTACGAGTGGTGGGACACGCAATCGGCGAAAATAAATATTTCGGGTAGCAAAATCTTCAGTATAGAGCAGTTCCTTAATCACCTCATCAGATAGTTTCAGCAATTCCTGCAACGGTCGCCAGTGCGGATCCGGATAATGAAGGCGATAGTATTCCTGAATGACCTGATCCGTGGTTTGGGTCTTATCCCGAAAGAGCCGAACCGTCACGAAGGTATTGATCTCATTCCAAACGGCGTTGTCGTCCAGATAGGTCAGCCGACGAAAGCCGCTCCAGCCGCCCGTCTGGCACCAGACGGAAATCCCGGCGATGTTTTGTCCCACCAGCTGATCGCGGATCTTTTCATAATCCCAGCCGATAAAAGACGGGTATTCACCAAATCCTTCATATTCTCGCCGTGCCTGAAATTCGACAAGTTTGCGATGACCCCCTCGAAAAAACAGGCGGCTCAGGGGTAAATAGCGGAAAAAGTCGGACTGACCATATTTCATCGAAATAATAAAATGATCATTTTCCAATCCCTGGAAAAC
>CAKZQV010000236.1 GCA_937141895.1 uncultured Verrucomicrobiota bacterium | reverse complement strand
GGCTCCGGCCGATGTGATGGGCGATTGGATTGCGGCCGAGACGGATGCAAAAACCATTAGCTATTCTTACGCATTTTCCCTGCCCCCCAAAACGGTGGTGTATGCCGGTGCCTGGTGGAACTATGTCGATAAAGGGTCCATCGAAATAAAGGTAAACGGTCAGAAGGGCGGCAGCAGTACAGAAGGTAAGGCGACGATTTATTACAAAGATTTCAGCTTTTTCCTAAAATCGGACAATGAAGTCCAGATCACCTTAACCAACGCGGAGGGGTCCACGCCGGTCTCGTTTGGAATGAAGGTTGTTTTTGCGGACGGAACCGAACAGCTAATTCAGTCTTCCACGGATTGGAACGTTAATGACCACGCTGTGAAGGTCGTTGGGGCCTATGGAAAAGCGCCGCTGGGCGAAGCCAAAATTTCTCCGCGCGCACCGCTACCGGCGGCATGGTATAAAAATGATTTCGCAGTAAAGAAAGAGGTGGCCACGGCGCGCTTGTATGTCTGCGGTCTCGGCTATTTTGAACCGTATTTGAATGGCGAAAAGGTGGGCGACCATGTGCTCGATCCGGGGCAGATGGATTATGAAAATCTGGCGCATTATCAGACCTTCGACGTCACGAAGCAGTTGAAGGGGGGAGAGAATGCGCTTTCCATTTTGTTGGGAGATGGTTGGTACAACAATGATCGCATGTTCTCTAAAGCGCAGTATGTTTATGGAAAACCGGGGCTGCTGGCTTATCTGGATATTCGGTATGCGGACGGGTCCAGTGAACAGGTCATTACGGGCAAAGCGTGGAAATGGAAACCGTCCGGTATTGCCATGTCGAGCCTCTACATGGGGGACGATATCGACTTTCGGGAGTGGCATTCGGAATGGGAAAAACCCGGATTTTCCAAGGATTGGAAACCGGTTCAGGAAGTAAAGCCGCTTTCGCCCAAATTGATCGCGCAGGATTTTCCGCCGATTCGCGTCGTGCGCGAGATCGAGCCGGTCAAAACCTGGCAGATTGGAGAGAAAACCTGGATCGTCGATCTAGGGCAGAACATCAGCGGTTGGATTGGCCTCGATTTTGATGAACCCGCCGGAACGGAGATTCGAATTCGTTGCACGGAAATGCTGACCGAAGAAGGCGAGCAGCTGGATAATGTGCCCGGGTCGTTTGTGAGCTGTCATGCCGAGCCGCAGAGTCACCTGATTATCGCCGATGGCAAACCGCACAGCTGGCGGCCCTATTTCAGTTATCAGGGTTTCCGATATGCGGAAATTTCCGGACTGAGCAAAGCACCGAAGCCGGGGCAGATTAAAGGGTTGGTCGTGCATACCGATTCGCCGGTAAACGCGACGTTTAAATCGTCCGCTCCGCTACTGGATCGCATCTTCCAAATGGGCATTCAGACGCATCACAACAACATGCATTCGATTTTAGAAGATTGCCCGCATCGCGAAAAATGCCTGTGGGGGGGGGATGCGCATTCCTCCTGGGCGACCGGATTTTATACGATGGATTCCGCGACCTTTTATCGCCAGCAGGTGCGTCTGTTCTATACGCCGCCGTTTGATCCAAAGGGCATTCCCGGTCGGATCGGAGTGGGGAAACGTTCGACCAATAAAACATTGGATTTTACCTGGTCGGTTTCGCCGCTGTTTCTGGCGTGGCGCAATTATCAGATCAACGGCGACTTGCAGACGCCTGCGGAATTTTATGATCTGATGCTGCAGTTCCTTCAGTTTACGGAGAAGGATTCAACCAAACTGATGCCGAACATTCACCGCTATGGCGACCATGCGCCGCCGATCGGGATCGACCGCACCCCCGCTGACCCGGAGCTGATTGCCGGGCTGAATTTCTTCGCGGCGGCGCAACGGTTTTCCGTATTCGCCGAAGAACTGGGGAAAAAGGATGACGCCAAATGGAGCCGGGATCTGGCGGAGCGCATTCGTAAATCGATCATCGAAAATTATTACGATGAAAAAACACACTCTCTGGGCAACGGCACCCACGATAGTTTGGCGCTGGAGTTTAGGGTGCTGGATGGCGCGCAACAGGGTCAGCTTGCCGCCACGCTGGCTCAAACCTATCAGGATAATGGAAAGAAATTTGACGGCGGGTTTATGTCGTACTTTATTTATCCGCAGCTGACCGAAAACGGGCATGTGGATCTGGCGCTGGAGATGTTGCTGAATCCGGAGTATCCGGGCATTGCGCAGAGTATCCGGGATTATGATGCCACGACCATTTTTGAGCGGTATCGCGATGATTCCCGACGCAGTCAGTTCAACCACTCGCTGGACCATCACGCGATGAACCATCCGACCGGCTGGATGCTGAATTATCTGGCCGGCATTCGGATTCATACCGATGAGCCGGGTTCGCGCCGCCTTTTACTTCAACCCTATTTCCCGAAAGATCTGGAGTGGGTTGATGCTGAAAAAGAAACCCCGTATGGCACTGTGAAAAGTGCATGGAAACAACAGGACGGAAAAGTGACCTGGAACTTCACCATTCCGGCCAACTCGGTGGCGACGGTCCAACTGCCGACGGGAATCAAACACCTTAAGGCGCAGGGCAAAAAAGTGCCGGGCAGGAACCGCAGCTTTGAATTGGTGGCGGGCAGCTACACCTTGGAGTGGTACTAGCGCATATTTGTAAGAGCAGTTGTGAAGGAACTATAGTGCGTATATCATCTGCCGTTTCTAACGGCTGATTGTGCTGATCCAACAAATCAAGGCCTGAAGCGACGTTGCTTCAGGCTTTTTTGGTGTTTATCTGAAAAACACTTGCGATAGCCATTCGTAAGTAAACGTCTCTTCCTTCACCCCGTAGTCAGCTCGGGGAAAGCCTGATAATTTGT
>CAKZQV010000235.1 GCA_937141895.1 uncultured Verrucomicrobiota bacterium | reverse complement strand
TAATCAGTAAACCATGTAAAAAGCCAATGAGTTTAATGTTCAGTGCCATGTCCTTATTGAGAATATGGCTGAACTCGTGGGCGACGACGCCCTGTAGCTCATCCCGCGATAGCCCGGTCATGGTTCCATAGGTCACGGCCACCACTGCATCGTTTGTCCCGAAGCCCGCGGCGAAGGCATTGATTCCTTGTTCCTTTTTCATGACAAAGACCGGCGGAACGGGAACGCCGGATGCAATCGCCATTTCTTCAACGACGTTGCGGAGGCGCCGTTCAAAAAAGTCGTTGGTGGAGGGCAGTATTTCGCGCCCCCCGAGCATGACCGCCACATGAGCTCCTCCGCCGCGACGTAGTTCGGTGATTTTCAACAGTGCTCCGCCTAGGACCACGATCAGCGTCACACCGCATACGCCGATAAACAGTTCGGGGTACCACCATGGAACGACCGTACAGGGAGGTACTTCTGAGGTTTTGTAGAAATTCCACGCGGCAACGGGCATGAAATAGACCAGCAGAATCGTACCGATCACGGCGATTGAAAACTGGGCGACCAGCAGCAGGGTGCTGCGCCGTGCCTGATCCTGTTGAGCAAAGAAATCCATGGATTAGAAATGTGAAACTTGAAACCTGAAACTGGAAATTTGAAAAGGATAGTGCGCCGGGTCAGGCGATAAACCCTTACCATTCAGGTTTCAGGTTTCAGGTTTCAGATTTCAGGTTTCAGGTTTCGTTTAGAAGCTCACTTTCGGAGCTTCTTTGACGGCGTCATCGGTGACTTCGAACAGCACGGCCGGGTTGAAGTTGAACATGCCGGCGACGATATTCGAGGGGAAAACCTCCCGCTTGGTGTTATAGACGGTGACGGCGTCGTTGTAGGCCTGCCGAGCGAAAGAAATCTTATTTTCGGTCGAGGTCAGCTCTTCGGTCAGTTGCATCATATTTTGGTTGGCCTTGAGATCCGGGTAGGCTTCAGACAGGGCGAAGAGTTTGCCGAGGGCTCCGGTGAGCATGCCTTCGGCGCCCAGCAGTCCGGCCATGGCCCCGGAGTCGCCCGGATTTGCGGCGGCGGCTTTTCCGGCACTGGCGGCCTGATTCCGCGCCTGGATGACGGCCTCGAGGGTTTCGCTCTCGTGTTTCATATAGCCTTTGGCGGTTTCCACGAGATTGGGAATCAGGTCATAGCGACGTTTGAGCTGCACATCGATCTGGGCAAAGGCGTTTTTAAAGCGGTTGCGTAGCAGAACCAGCCCATTATACATGCCGACCAGCCACATGATGAGGACAATCATCAATCCGAGCAGTACGAGTAAAGCAATCATGTCTTCTCCTTTATTCATTGGTCGCAAGTCTGAATGACAAAAGGTCAAATGTCGTGCGAAGCGATCTCCAGAGTAGGCTGGACGCCTGCGGTACGGGACCTGCGCCGCCTTTCGACCCATCGACTTTTGACGTTCGACCGGTTTCAATGTGTCGGCATAGTAGGCCAAAGTCGCGCGCGATTTCACTTATAAAAGAGCCGGGGTTTTATAATTCATTGCACTCAGGAGGGTTGATCCTGTAAATCTCTCAGAATTATGTGCAGATATATGGAGAATCGTATGCGGGCTTTAAGCGGAATGATTATCGCACTATGCGTTGCTCAGGTCGCTTCGGCAGAACTGACTGACGGCCTATATGCCGCTTTCGAAACATCGATGGGATCATTTACCTGTCGTCTGGATTATGCGGAGGCTCCGCTGACCTGCGCTAACTTTGTCGGTCTCGCAGAGGGGCAGCAACGGTGGGTATCGCCTGAGGGTGCGATAATGTCGGAGCCTTTTTATGACGGCCTCCTTTTTCACCGCGTCATTGATGGATTCATGATTCAGGGCGGCGATCCACTGGGAACCGGTGCCGGTGGACCGGGTTATGCTCTCCACGATCAGATCAGCCCGAATTTGACTCACCATTCGGGCGGAGTTCTTTCGATGGCCAATTCCGGACCCGATAGCAATGGAAGCCAGTTTTTTATTACGCTTGCGGCCACAGCATGGCTGGATGGGAAGCATGCGGTGTTCGGCGAAGTGATTGCCGGGATGGATATTGTTTCGGACATTGGAAGTACGGCGGTTACCAATGGCTCGGTTCCTCTGACGAGTGTGGTTATTCATGGCGTTGAGATTCTGCGCATCGGTTCTGAGGCCGTTGCGTTCGATCCCGCAAACCAGCCCCTACCGCAGGTTTCTTCGCTTTCCGTCATGCTCAGTAACACCGTGTCGGTTGCGACCTCGAATCAGTGCGAGCAGTTTATTTATTGTTCTACTAATCTGATTGATTGGGCAAATGCCGCGGGGAGCTACACGTTCAACAAAGGCGATGACCTTTCGGTTTCGATCCCTGCTAATCAGTCTTCCGGCTTTTATCGCGCGGCGCAAATTTTCTATCCGGAGACGGTTGCGACGTTTTCCGATATTGCAGGACGATCCCTTACATTTATACAGGGCGAAAGCGTTTTGACTTTCAGTCCCTTGGCTGATGGGCAGGGCAGTTGCAACATCCTCGGGAATTCCGACGGCCTCGACGGGTGGGCAGACTGGACCTCTGGCCCGTTTCCCGGCATCGTTTTTTTTGAACCGGTCACGTATCCTCCGTTTTATTTCACGTTATCAGTAGATGGTTCATGCAAGGGATATCAG
>CAKZQV010000234.1 GCA_937141895.1 uncultured Verrucomicrobiota bacterium | reverse complement strand
CCTCCTGCTCATTTTCCACCTGCCCGATATCCGTTTCGTCGAGATTAGCAACAATGATCAAATCATCCGCAATTACCACCACGGCATCCGCCGATGCGATAGACTGCCCCGGCTCAAAGTTTCGGGCAATGATCGTTCCATTCAGGGGTGAAATGAGCGGCGACGGTTTGTATAGATCCGCCCAGTAATCAAATTCATCCTGGCTGGTGGCCAGCGCGGCATCCAGAAGCGTCGCCCGTTCGGTGGAACTGATCCATCCGAGAATCTGCCCTTTTTTCACTGTATCGCCTTCATCGACCAACAGTTCTTCCAGCCGGCCGGCGATCGGCGGTTTCACGTCCAGCCGATTTCGCGGTTGCACTTCGCCGGTAGTTTCGACCGTGATCCGGATATCGCGCTTTTCAACTTTTTCAACTTTAAAGGTGGGCTTGGCCATTTCTGCATCACCGGCTTTCGAACGCTGAAGCCAGAAATAAATTCCGCCGCCAACTACCGCCAGAATAATGATCCATTTAATCGATTTTTTCATCGTTCGTTCCCTTTTTCCATCGTCTGCCAAACACTCAAACCCAATAGATTTTTCCAGCGCGCCTGCTCAATTGAAGAGCTTCTGCGGCGCTGCAGATGCGTTTTTCCCTGCGAAATCAAGTTACTCTCAATAAGGTCCCAGTCCTCGTAGGAGAGCAGGCCCTGCTTATATTTTGCGGTGGAGATTTCTGCGCGCAGCTGCTCCGCCTCGAAGAGCTCCTGCTGCACCGCTTCGCTTTCGACTGCATTCACATAGCTGTTCCACTGCTGCTGCAGCGAGGCCAACAGCGTGTTGCCGGTGTCCATCAGCCCCATCTCATCCTGAATAATCTGTTCTTTGGCAGCTGCCACTTCGCTGCGGATCCGGTTTCCGGTAAAAAGCGGCACACTGGCCCGTAGCCCGATGCCCCAGGATCCGGTGTAGTCTTCAAAAAGAGTGCCGCTTCGTGCCGAAGTGTCGGCAGAAAAGGTGATGGTTGGGAAGTGCTGACTGCGGGTGACTTTTAATCCCAGCTTCGAGGCCTCCACCTGTGTGGCGGCAATGGAATAATTCGGCGTCATTTTCATCAGCGATTCCAGATTCGTTAACTCTTCCGGAGCTTCGGCCTGGAGATCGCCGGCGGCTCCTTCAACCGGAAGGCTCACGCCAATGGCTGCAGCTAAATTTCTTCGGGCATAGACCAGTGCCCGTTTGGCTTCCCGCGATTCATACTCCGCCTGGGACAGCTGCGCTTTGGTTCGCACCAACGACCCGGCATTTTCGCGCCCGCCGTCGAACCGCAACTGAATCAGCCGGACGTTGGCGGCGCGGCGTTCTTCAATTTGTTCGGTTAATTTAATCAGGTCCTGCGCATAGAGCACTTCGATGTAGGCCAGACGGGTTCTAAGTTCTACATCGGCCAGCGTTTTTCGGTATTGCTCATAGCCAATGTCCAGCTGAACCAGGGCCCGGTTTCTTTTGGCCACATTACTGCCGCCTCGGTAGAGATCCTGATTTAAAGAGAGCGTTCCGCTGGAGCTCTTATTTTCGAGCCATTTATCCTGAACCTCGTCCTGACCATAATTTGCGCCAGCCGATGCGTTGATCTGAGGCAGGAAACTGGAACTGGAAGAGGTGACCCCATACTGCAGCTCTTTCACGGCCGCGCGGGCGGCAATCAGATCGGGATTATAAAATTTCGTTTTTTCCAGACACTGTTCCCAGGTCAGAAAGATATTCGTCTGACCCAACGACCCCATCGCAACCCAAACGGCCGATAGTAAAATATATCTAGTCATGATCTCTCCGGGCAAAAAGCATAGAACCGCTGTGCAGAAGAGATTATTGCAATGAATCGTTTAAAATGTCTGTTTGAAATTTGGGCTATTTCGCCCAATCAGCGCAATTTGACCTGAACCCGGTAGTACCGATTGCTTCCGGTCGTGGCAACGGCATACACGGTTTGAGAAAGGGAGCCTTCAAACCAGTCGATGGACGTCTGCCAATTGGGGTTGAGCAGGTTGGTGCTGTATTCGATCCGGTACTGCCGGTCGGCCGAGCTGGTGAACCCCAGGCTGGTCGCCTGGGTGTAGGCCAGAAGCTGAAGGTATGAGTTCTCCAGATTAGGGTCTGTATCACAAATCCACTCTTCATAATTGGAGAATCCATCTTTGTCCGGATCTTCATCCGGTTCCGATACCCCCGTGGAATTCTCCCAATGGTCCGGCAGACCGTCTACATCGGAATCGAAGTCTGGAATATTATTGGTAATCCAGGAATATCGGGAAGAAATTCGCGTCGAATAAAATGCGCTTTTCTGCGTGGGCAACTGTAAGACCCAGAGCTCGCCAGCCTTCGCATAAACCCCGCCCGTAAAATCCAGAATACTTCCATTAAAGGAATCCGACCCATCCGCACTCAGGCTATAGGTAAAGGAAGGCCCAATGGCAAAATTAATGCCCGCCAACTTCCACACCCCGTTCTGCTCAATAAATACCGCACCCCCGGAATCCTTATCTGTCAGCATACATTCATGTTCGCTCGCTGAAGTATCCCAGTCTGCCTTGAGGACAGGATTCCCGTTAATGGTTGTGGTTGCGGAAACGGCATTCTCACCCCAGCGCTGAACATAAGTATACGCCCCCCACTTCCAACCGTTGGTTATAACCTGAATTTCGGGCGGTCTTGGACCCGGAGGGTCATTAATAATGGAATTGGTCACCACGGCACCCCGATCAACCCCACGACCGAAAACAACCAGATTCTTGCCCGACTCATCCGATGTGTTGTAAAGCGGCGCATACTGCTCAAAAGTGCCGTCAATTTCCCAAAGGCGCAGATCGCTATCCGGCTCATCCGTTTT
>CAKZQV010000233.1 GCA_937141895.1 uncultured Verrucomicrobiota bacterium | reverse complement strand
TGGCTATTTTCATGAAAGGATTCCTTTGTGTTCTTTGACGACCCAGCTTCCAACAGGTTCGCCAATATGAGTTCCAATGACTGGACATTTTATCCGCGTCAGGAAAAAGAGAGGTCGTTGACAGGTGCTGAGGGTTTCATAGTTGGCTTGCCCTTTGGCTATAACGAGGTCCACACGGTCGAAAAGATCTCGAAAGGTTTCGGGGCAGTCATCAAGGATGGTTCCGGGAGCATCGCTTCCGTTTTCTACCAACTCAGCCACTTCATCTAATCCGGAGTCGCGGGCATCCTGCAGCGTGACGTCGTTGATGACCGGCGCTCCTTTCACGGCGTAGATTACCCGTTTGTTTTTAAGCTGCTCAATGAACAGTTTGTCGAAGACGGCTTCGCCGACATTGTCGCCGAGAATAAGAATGGTTTCGGCTTTTTCTACCGCTTCGCGCAAGTTCCGCACGCCGGAATCGTTGAGTAATTGACCGGCCGTTGATTCAATAAAGTTTCCGGTTTCAAAATCGTCCCATATCGACATCAGGGCAAAATCCATAATGTTGCCCGCAATAGAAAAACGCAACGCCATGGTGAACGGATCGTCGGATGCGTCAATTATTTCTCGCGCTTTTGGGGCGAGCTCAAGGGCGATGCGGGTCGATTCGGTTTTAATTTCCGCGTATGGATCGAGATTGCCGGTTTCCTCGCGGATAATCCGATGAATCGTTTGTGCCATGGCCGGCGGGGTCTGCTCCAGCGGAAAGTCAGCTGCCTCGCGCAGTACACGCTGAAGCGTACGGTGCGAGAGCGCATCGTCATCGGCGATAATCCGCTTCAGCGTCTCCTGCGCCTGACGGACAAAACAGGGAATACAGTCGGTGCAACTTTGCATGATAGTTTTTAGTGTTAGGTGATTGAGTTTTATGGATTGTTTTTTATGCCGGGTTCTGGTTTTTAAAACCTATGCACGTAAAACAATATTTACATCCAGTGCCCTTCCACGTTGGCTTCCGTAGAGGATTCCAGCGCTCCGCTTTTTAGTTTTTCGATGGCTTCGCCGACGGTGGTTCCGGAGCAGGTGTAAACTTTAATGTTGGCCGCATTCAAAACGGTAAAGGCTTTCGGGCCGCAGTTTCCGGTAATAACGGCATCGACCCGCTCTTCGCACACACAGGTGGCGGACTGAATTCCCGCTCCCTGTGCCGCGTTCAGGTTCTGTTTATTTTCCTTCAGGGAAAAGGTTCCTGTTTCGGTGAAGTAAATCAGAAACCGCGGGGCGCGCCCGAAGCGGCTATCCACCGGTGCACTGAGATTTTCCCCGGACGTACTGATGGCAATTTTCATCGGCCTGCTCCGCCACGACGGCCAGCACCTTTCCTTCCCATACCGCGACCACCGCCACAACGGTTTCCACGACGCATGGCCCGGCCCATACTGCCAGCTTCTCCGGCTGCATCATTTTCTTTTGTGGCGCATTTTCCCGCGCCCCGTCCTGTCAAAGGTCCGACTCCGGTCGGACCCGTTCCATTTCTATTCGGCATCTTGTGCCTCCTTTGCATTTGGTTGTTCACATTTGCCCCGCTGTCCACTTCTTCTTTTCCGACAGCAGGATTTCTTCCCGCGAACCACAACCGCCCCGCCTTCCATTCGGATGGCCTTCCCGTTTACCAATGCATCGGCAACTTTTCCCCGTGCCGATGTTAAAATCCGTCCAACTGTTGCCCGGGAAACTTTCATCTGTTCCGAAATCTGCTCCTGATACAGGCCCTCATGATCCGCCAGCCGCATGGCCTCGATTTCATCGAACGACAAAATAACTTCATCGATGTCCCGCATGGGCACTCCGGTCAGCTTAAACCAGGTCACCTCAGGCATATTTTCAATTTCACGGATATTTTCAGGTCTCGGCATTTGTTGCTCTCCTTGATCACGATATGAGCATATGCTCATTATTAGGTCAAATAAAAATACGGGCATTTTTACCCGCATTATATGGATTACTATAATCAGTGACTGAAAAACTTCGGCCGCCAACCCTTCACTGTACCCGCCTTAAAACTATCGATGGCCTCATGGATCGTCTCAGCCGCAAGGTCAGCACAATGAAAATGATCTTCGGGAATCGGATCACATTTCTCCAGTACATCAGCACCCTGGAGGGCCTCAGCCTCGGGAACCGTCATGCCCTCCGACATACAGATGGCTGTCGAGCAGCAATGCTTGGAATAGCCGCATCCATCCGTGAGAAAGGAACTTTTCCGAATTCGATTCCCATCGATCCGTAACCAGACCTCAACCGTATCACCGCATTCACCGTCCACTTTTGCATAGCCGTTCGCATCGCGCATCGGCCCAAACCGCTTTGCCCGTTCTTCCAGGGCCCTCAATACATCGTCATACATCCGCTGCTCCTAAATTGCTCAGGAGCAAAACTAAAACGCCAGATGCGCAAAAGCGTCAACCCTATAATGCGGGCTATATTGTAAGTATATTTTAAGACAGGCATTACGGTCACGTATGTTTCATACATTACAATGTATGAATTTTGTACTTATGCTTTTACGACACCAGATCGATTTCCAGCCCGAGATTCTTAATCATATCCAGGTCAGATTCATACTGAGAGCCCGCGACCGTGAGATAGTTGCCTGTCATGAGACCATTTGCGCCGGCGGTAAAGAGTTCAGGCTGGCGATCACTCAAGATATGAGCCCGTCCACCACAGATGCGCAGCGTCACTTTCGGCAGGATAAATCGATAAATGGCAATGATTTTCAGTGCCTCTGCTGAACTCATCGGTTCCTGATCCTTCAAGGGCGTGCCTGGATGCGCATATAGAAAATTGATCGGAACAGAATCGACGCCGAGCTCGCGAAGGGCGATGGCTAAATCAATACGATCCTGCCAGCTCTCGCCCATCCCAAACAGTCCGCCACTACACACTTTAAGTCCGGCTTTCTGCGCCGCTTTGACTGTTTCCAAACGTTGGGACCATTCCTGTGTGGTGCAGATTTCGGAGTAAAAATTTTCAGCGGTTTCCATATTGTGGTGAAACCGGGTCACACCGGATTCCTTGAGCATGGCCAGATCTTCCGGTGTGAGGCGGCCCAGCGATCCACAGATCGGCGCCTCGTCCCCGCCTCCGACCTTTTTAACCACATCGGCCAACTCCCGCAGCTCATCGGTTGACAGCTTCCCCCCACTGGTCACCACCCCGCATTTTCGGTTTCCACCTTTTATGTCTTCCCGGATCTGATTTTCCAATGATTGGGCATCCATGAAGGGATAAACCTCGATCTCGGTGGAGTTATGCGCGCTCTGCGAGCAGAACCGGCAATCCATATCGCACTTACCGCTCTTGGCATTGATGATGGAACAAAGCTCCACCCGATTTCCGAAAAAGTCTTCGCGAATCTCCGCCGCCGCCGCCAGCAACTGAGCCTCATCGCATTCGATAAGCTCCATTGCCTCTTCGGCGGAACAGCCGATTCCGGCCAGACATTTCTTTTTCAGTTGCTCAATCATGGTTCCCCCGAATCAAGCCGAAAATTAAACCACAAAACCCGGGCTAAACGAAGTGAGATTGCGTCCAAATTAGGAAAGTTTCAAGGATTGGAAAAATGTTGGAGCTAAAGACGAACACGGATGATCACGGATAAATTAGTGATGGTTGAGCGAGGTTATTGCTGTTCGCTGTAAGCATATCTCGGCACGCCTCGGACGGCCGGCGACAACTAAGGGCGGTGGAGATTTCACACAGAGAATGCGTCAGAAAGAACCGATTACATAAAAGATGCGGCGTCCTATTTGGAGCGGGCAATCTGAGAGTCTAGTCCGGTGCATGACCCGCAAAGGCTTTAGTCGAATGGATCCGTTCCGAAGAATTGTTTGAACTGTTTGATGAATTTTGTCCTTCCACAAGGCAGATCATTTTCATAATCGAGCATTTGGGCGATCTCTTTGGTTTTGTCCAAAGCGATATGCTCCTCGTCCATCATAAGCTTCAGGAGCTGAAGCAGGCTCCAAACCTCGATTCCCAGAGTGCTTGCCACGGTACACATGTCCTTGTCGTCCGTGACCACCGGTTGTTGCTTGACAAAACCAACGGCCAAGGCTGTCGCATCGACCAATGAAAGATTGCATCTTTGTAACTTTTCCTCTGAGAGGATGAAGGAACGCGCCTGTTCCACCAACGCTCTTTGCTTGCCGACAATCTTCAGCTGTTCAGCCTGCCGGTTATCCTTGTATTTCTTTTTCCCGACCCAGTTGAATTTGTGTTGGAGACGAGAGCTCCGATTGTATTCGGCATCCAGCTGGGAGATTACCCTCACAACGTAGCGTTCATTCCTAGATTTCCCGAAGGTCTTCCCGAGCAAGGGGTGGATACTTATTGCCAATCTGAAATAGGCGTTACTATCCAGAATGAACATTTTGGGAGGAGACATTTCAAACAAGCTCCCCGCAAAGGGCTTTGGCGTCCATCAACGACATATCCATCGTTTTCGCCAGAAAGGGCGGTTCCAACCCTTCGGTTTCTGAAAGCTGTTTCAATGCCTCAAAGAAAGGCGTTCCAAATGCTTTGGTGCAAATGGCGATATATTCGGTTGGTTCGGGCTGTTCCCTTTTAAAAAGAAACTCAGCCACAGTCATGATGCTTTTATTAAAGCGCGTTAGCTGGGCTCCAAATTTTCCAAAGCTGATTCCGTCCAGAGCTTCGTGCTTAGTATAGCCCTCAAGGGCCTTGATAATCGTGTAGGGCGAAATCAGCCGTTTTTTCGCTTCTGCAGAAATGGTACTCCAGCGTTGTTGTGCGGTCGATATCCCGGAGAGTTGGCGATACATCTTCTTTGCGGCGGCACCGGGAAAGAGCAGGCACTGCGCAAAAAGGTCCGCAAAATCCTCGGCTTCATCCCCCTCCAGCTCCGGAGAATACGCATGGCCAAGTTCGTGCGCCATCCAGAACATGAAATCATGCATTCTGCTGTCGAGATTCAGCCAGATCCACGTGGTCATGGAATCCGGCAGGTAGGCGTGCATTGCGTTGCCATGCTGCTGCCGCTCTCCCCAGAAAACGGGAATAAGTACGGCATCCAGCCCCTGAAACTGATCAATAAAATGCTGAATACCGATTTTTCCGGTTTTGGAAACGCCCATCTCCTCACGTATCTCCTTGGCAACTTCCTGCGTATAGTTGTAATCCAACTCGGGGGCTTTCAAAACAGGAGGATACGTTCTGTCTTCGGGCAGATACGGAACAAGGTTGCTAAGGCGGAAGCCAGCTGCTTTAGCCCAATCAACATGATCATCAGAGGTCTTGCGGTTGGCTTTTGCTCGGTAGGCCACACGTGGTTCATTAACTGCCATGGCCTCTTGGACGAGGTTTTGATAGGGCTGGCCAAGAATCATGCCCAGCCGGAGCAGCTTATCGGGTCTGGGGAAGGAATCACCCTTTTGCCATCTTGAGACCGCTTCGCGCGACACGCCAAGCTGCTTGGCCAATTGGGAGGCATTCAGTCCGGCATCGGCAAGAGACGCATGAAAAACAGTGGAGTTAAGTTGTTTCTTCATAGCGATGTAATGTGCATATATATGTCAACTTTTGTCAACTAAAATGTTGCCGAGGGGTATGAGGCTTTTCAATAGCTGCATATAGTAGTGGCAGGTCATTTAGAAAGTACTCTGGGTGGGAGTTTTCCCCTTTGTGACTCACGTATGCATTACAATCCAATTTGTGACTCATATTTCGCAAAAAGTGAGTCGCAATCTAATTTGCTTATATTTCATGAGTCACAAAGCACTTTCTTCTGTTCATAAGTGGGGGCAGATTTTAACGTAGGGTTTTTCCAAGGACTGGAGACCGATTTCTGTGAGTAGTACACCGTTTGCCCATCTTCATTTTCACACCTGCTACAGCCTGCTTGACAGCACGGCAAAGGTGAAACCTTCGGTGAAAGCCGCGGCGGAAATGGGCATGCAGTATCTGGCCATGACTGACCATGCCGTGCTCTTTGGCGCGGTGGAATTCTATAAAGCCTGCTATGCCGAAGGCATTAAACCGATTATCGGCTGCGACCTATATGTGGCGCGCCACGGGATCGCCCACCGTGAGACCATGCGCGACAACATGAGCCTCGTGCTGTTGGCTGAAACGCAGGAGGGCTATGCCAACCTGGTCAAGCTGGTGTCCATCGCCCACCTCGAGGGCATGTACTACAAACCGCGCATCGACAAAGAGCTGCTGCGTAAATATTCCAAGGGATTAATTGGTCTTTCGGGCGACATGCGAGGCGAAGTGGCCGAAGCATGCCGGAATGATGATGTGAAGGCCGCAATCACCCTGGCGATGGAATATTCGGATATTCTCGGGCCCGGCAATTTTTTCCTCGAACTCTTCGACCATGGGCTGGACGAAGAAAAGAAGATTCGCGAAAACCTGCTGCGTGTGCACGAAGCCACCGGCCTACCGATCGTTGCAACCAACGACGTTCATTATGTCAAAAAAGAGCACGCCGAAGCGCACGACGTTTTAACCTGCCTGCAGCGCTCCTATCTGGTCGCCGACCCGAACCGCTACCGGTATCACGGTGAAGAATATTACATGAAAAGCGGCGAGGAGATGGCCCAGCTCTTCAAGGATCATCCCGAGGCTATTTCCAACACCATCGAAATTGCCCAGCGCTGCAATGTGGAATTCTTCTTCCCCGAAAAGGCGGAAGATCTCCATTTCCCGTTCTTCCCCCTGCCGGAGGGCTTCGAGTCGGACTACGATTATCTGGTTCATCTCGGTAAAGAGGGCCTGCGCAAACTATACGATATCCAGGATCTGGATCATCCGAAGAATGAATACGAACAGACGATTAACGAGCGCTTTTACTACGAAGTCAGCGTCATCAAGAAAACGAACTACATTAACTATTTCCTCGTGGTGGCCGATTTTATCCAGTGGGCGCGGCGCCAGGGGATTCCGGTCGGACCGGGCCGCGGATCCGGTGCGGGCTCGCTGCTGGCATACTCGCTGGCGATCACCACAATCGAACCGCTCAAATATAACCTGATTTTCGAACGATTCCTTAATCCGGACCGCGTTTCGCCACCGGACTTCGATATTGATTTCTGCCCGACGAAGCGGCAGGACGTCATTCAGTATGTACGCGACAAATACGGCGAAGAGTGCGTCGCCCAGATTATCACCTTCGGAACGCTCGGCGCCAAAACCCTCATGCGCGACCTCGGTCGTGTCTTGGAAATCCCGCTGCCCTACTGCGACCGTCTCGCCAAAATGATTCCGGATACGCCCGGAACCACCATGGAAAAGGCGCTGGCGGAAAGCCCGGAATTTAAGCAGGCCACCAGCACGGAACCCGATGCCCTGCGCATCATGAAATATGCTAAACTGCTGGAAGGCCTTCCCCGCCATACTGGTATGCATGCCGCCGGCGTGGTGATCGGCGAAAAACCGCTGATCGAAATCATTCCGCTGACGAAAGAGGCCAAGGAAGGCCTCACGGTGGTCCAGTTCGAAAAGGGACCGACCGAGGAAATCGGCCTGCTGAAAATGGACTTCCTCGGACTTAAAAACCTGACGATCATTTATGAAGCCTGCGACCTGATTAAACGAAATCACGGCATTGATATTGATCCTGAAAAACTGAATATCGAGGACCCCAAAGCTTTTGAGCTGCTGGCGCGCGGCGACACGGTCGGCGTCTTCCAGTTGGAATCGGGCGGCATGCGCGACACCCTGCGGCAGGTGGCGCCGGACTGCATTGAGGATATTATTGCCATTCTGGCCCTCTACCGTCCGGGCCCGATGCAGTTTATCCCGACCTACATCAAGCGGAAGCATGGCCAGGAAACGGTGGAATATGATCACCCGATTCTCGAACCGATTCTGGAAGAGACCAACGGGATCATTGTTTATCAGGAACAGATTCAGCAGGCGGCCCAGAAACTGGCCGGTTTCTCGCTCGGTCAAGGGGATATTCTGCGACGGGCCATGGGGAAGAAAAAGCCCGAAGTGATGGCGGAGCAGCGCGGCAAATTTGTTGAAGGTTGCAAAGTAACCAACGGCATTGATAAAGCACTGGCTGACAAGATTTTTGATAATATCACGGAATTTGCGAAATACGGTTTTAATAAATCCCACTCCACCGCCTACGGATTTGTGACCTATCAGACCGCCTGGCTGAAAGCCCACTATCCCGCCGAATTCATGGCCTCTCTGCTTTCCGGGGAAATGGGCAACTCCGATAAACTGACGCAGTTTATCGGGGAAGCGAAAGAAATGGGGATCGATGTTCTGCCGCCGAGCGTCAATGAATCGATCGGGCGTTTTAATGCGGTGCAGGACGGCAGCGGGATTCGTTTCGGCCTGGCGGCGATTAAAGGCGTCGGCGGCGGCGTGGTCGATGAAATCGTCAAGGAGCGCGACGAAAATGGCCCGTTTCTCGGCCTGATGGATTTTTGCTCCCGAATTACCAGCGCCAATAAAAAGGTGGTGGAAAGCCTGATTCGTTCGGGGGCGTTTGACTTCAGCACAGCCCACCGTGCAAAACTTTTTGAAGGCCTCGACATTGCCATTGGGCGTGCAGCCGAGGCACTGAAGGATAAAGCCTCTGGACAGGTTTCCATGTTCGATATGATGGCCGGCGGAGAGACCGAAGAGGTAGGAGCCGGTTCCGACGACGAGCTGCCGGAGGTTAAAGCCTGGAGCGAGTCGGATATGCTGGCCGCTGAAAAGGAGCTGATCGGCTTCTTCATTTCCGGTCATCCCCTGGCCCGCTACGAATGGGTTCTAGAAACCTTTTCATTGCACAACGTGGCGCAGCTGAGCAACCTGCCCGGCGGCACCCGCACACGGACGGGCGGCATGGTGACCGAAATGCGGAAGCTGTTTACCAAAAAAGATCAGAAGCCCATGGCTGTCTTTCGAATTGAAGGGCTGGAAGGCTCCATGAACGCCATCATTTTCCCTGGACCATTTGAAGAATACGGGCACCTGTTGGTTGAGGATGCCACCCTGATGTTCGGCGGAACCATCATGGACGAAGAAGGCGGCGACCCAAAACTCCAGATTATGGAAATCTTCCCGCTCGAAACGGCCGCCTCGCTCTTCTGCGACCGGGTGAGTATTCACCTGCCGGAAATGGGCGTGAACGAGCATGTGGTGGCAGAAATTAAGTCCTCGGTGGCAGAACACCGCGGGCCAACGGCGCTCAACTTCTGTATTCAGTTTACCGAAGGACAGAAAGTTTTCCTGAATACGGATCATGAGTATAAAGTACGCCCCTGCGCGAAACTCGTGCACGATATTGAACACCTGATCGGCGAGGACGCGGTATTTGTAGCCAAAAAGTCGGACGCACTGAAAAACCCGCCGAAACCACGGAAATGGGAACGGAAAAAGGGATAGAGGAAGGAAAAAGGTTTAAGGCATAAGGCAATAGTGAAAAGAAACTCTATTCACTTACCCCTAGGGCCTTATACCTATTGCCTAAAAAATAAGGAGGAAACGTCATGTTCATCGTTCATGTCTTTATTCACGTGAAACCGGAATATCTGGAAGAATTCAAAACGGCCACCCTCGCAAATCTGCAACATTCGATCAAAGAACCCGGAATTGCCCGTTTTGACTTTCTGCAGGATGCCGATCCCAACCGTTTTGTGTTGATCGAAGTTTATCGTACGCAAGAAGATGCAGGCAAACATAAGGAAACAACACACTATGCGGTATGGCGCGATACCGTAGCCCCCATGATGGCGGAACCTCGCTCAAATACCAAATACACCAACATCGCGCCGGATGAGCAAGGCTGGGACTCGGTTTCGTCCTAACCCGCATGTTGCATGAACGGGTTTATTAACCGCAAAGGAACGCAAAGCACG
>CAKZQV010000232.1 GCA_937141895.1 uncultured Verrucomicrobiota bacterium | reverse complement strand
GTTGAGTCAAAAACAGAAGGTAGATTCCCAGAAGATCAAATTAAAGCTATACTAGATGGAGAAGAGGCTTATTTAGCTGAGATTA
Organism: uncultured Verrucomicrobiota bacterium; assembly: GCA_937141895.1. Taxonomy (GTDB): domain Bacteria; phylum Verrucomicrobiota; class Kiritimatiellia; order Kiritimatiellales; family Pontiellaceae; genus Pontiella. The sequence continues at coordinate 3,843 of CAKZQV010000232.1, read as the reverse complement.
TTGGTTGTTTAAAAACGCATATTCCTGATCCTCAGGATGCTTCAGAAAGGGGGTTCTAATGTCGCAGTTAAAAGACGTCATTGCATATATACTTCAGAACTACCCAAACCACATGCAGCATGAGCTATCTAATGCTCGCGTTACAAAAATGGTGTATTTAGCTGATTGGCATCAGGCGATTACAAAGGGTAGGCAAATAACAAATATTCAATGGTATTTTGATAATTACGGACCCTACGTGAATGATATTAAGCAAGAAGCTGAAAATTCGCCGCAATTATTTAGTATAAATAATACCACTAATATGTTTGGCCAGCCAAAAGTAACGCTTTCTCTTAGCAATAATTCCTATACGCCCACTTTAAGTGATGACGAAAAAGATTCTATTGACCATGTGATCGAGCAGACTCAAAAAATGTACTGGGATAGTTTCATTAAACTTGTATACTCAACATATCCGATTACGAGTTCAAACAGATATACACATCTGGATCTGGTGCAAAGAGCTCAAGAGTATTTAAAATCAAAATAGAAAATTAAAACCCGAAATGCGCCCGCTGGGTGTTCCAGCAATTGGGAAATGGGCGCATAAGCTCGGCGAGTGTCATAGCTTGGGGCTGGCGGCCATTCAGGATGGCCTCAATGATGTCAGGCGCCAGTTGGGTCATGCGGATTGTTTTGGCAACATAGCCTTGATCCAGCATTTCTCGCTGGGCTAGCTGCTTGATGGTTATGTCCGGCTCTTTATCCAACATATCTGAAAACTGATGGCCGCGTACAATGGCCTGCATCATGTTGGTTTGATATTTTGGCTTCCGGTAAGAGCTAAGATCTCTGCCGTCCGGCGCTGTGATATATTTTCGCCCGCTGCGCTTTCTTAATTTGATCGGGATTTCTATGGTGATGGGACTGTCTTTTGTAGGCCGGGATTTTTCAATTTTAACATCCGGCATGATCTCATGGAGCAATCCAACCATTCCCACCGGGCGCAGCTCTATGCTGACTTTAGTTGTGGTCACGACAACGCGCTGGATTAGAAGTTTTACCAATCGCTCTTGCTCCACCGGAAACAACTCATCCCAAAGCTGCCCAAAGTTCTCCAGCGCGCGGATAATTTTTTGCTCCATCTGCGGATCGCTGATATCCCCCCATTGCGGGTTAGCGAGCACCTTCTTTGTCCATTCCGGGCGCGAAAGTAGTCTTCGCATCTGATCAACAATGACGTTTTCCAGCAAAGTTGCCGACACGGTTCTTAAATCGCTGTCGGCATAGCTTTTTTTGACGGCCTGAGTGCTGACATAATATCTGTAGCGCTTGGTCTTCTTCTTTACGGCGGCACAGGTCAAAGCATATCCGTCCTCATCAAAGACAATCCCTCGCAAAATATAGTGTGCGGCCTTGCATCGTAACGGGGATTCATTTGGCTTTCGGTTGTTGCTAATGGCCCGGGCTTTATCAAAGGTCTCTTTGGAAATGATGCCCTCATGTTCGCCTTCGTAAACGGTACCTTTGTGAAGGATCTTCCCGATATAAATCTGGCTGCACAGTATTTTGTATATGGTGCTTTTATTGATCGGATTACCTTTGTGATGCTTGCCGCTTCGTGACACCCAGCTTTTGGTCGTATAGCCTTTTTCGGCCAGCTCCTTGACCAGAATGGTGGTGGATCCCATCTCAATGTACCTTTGGAATATGTACTGCACGATCTCGGCTTCTTGTGGATTGATCTCCAGTTTCCGGTTGTGCACATTATAGCCCAGCGGCGGCACACCGCCCATCCACATGCCTTTGCGCTTGGAAGCCGCGAATTTATCGCGGATCCGCTCGGCGGTCATTTCCCGCTCGAACTGGGCGAAGGATTGCAGGATGTTGAGTGTCAGCCGCCCCATGGACGTATCGGTGTTAAAATGCTGAGTAACGGAGACGAAGGAGACCTTTCGTTTATCAAACAGCTCCATGAATTTCATAAAATCGGCCATGGAGCGTGAGAGCCTGTCGATCTTGTACACCACCACCACATCAATCAGACCGTTTTCAATGTCATGGATTAACCTTCTAACCGCAGGCCGCTCCATTGAGCCGCCGGAAAAGCCGCCATCATCATAGCGCTGGGGTATTAAAACCCAGCCCTCATGAGCCTGCGCGCGGATGTGATGCTCGGCGGCTTCACGTTGGGCATCCAGAGAGTTAAAATCCTGATCCAACCCTTCTTCGGTAGATTTTCTGGTGTAGATGGCGCAGCGTTTTTTTATGACTTCGTGCGATCTCATTTAGGCCTCTTCAATCCAAAAAACAGAGGGCCAGACCAGTTGGTGCCTGTAATGATACGGGCAATTTTTGAGAGGTTTGTATATTTCATGCCCTGATATTCAAAGCCATCATCCAGCACCATAACGCGATGCTCAAATCCATGATATTCACGGGTAAGGACGGTACCGGGCGGAGGCATATCGCGGTTTTGTTTCATGATGCCCGCAGTGACATCGTTTTTCATACGCCTGATTTTTTCTTTGGTTTCCTTCGACAAACCGCCAAAGGCCAGCTCCTGAATGCGGTAGGCGATTTTCCGTTCCAGATTGGCTCTGTTGAATTTTGGCGGCTCTCCATCGAAATATTGCGGCCATATGTCCTGTAATTCAGCCATGCTCATATTCTGGATTTCACTCAGTTGTTTCAAAGCGGTTTTCGTCATGCTCTCTCCTTTACTCCGGTTTGTTACATGCATGCTTCGGTTCGCAGTGAAGTCCAGTAAAACTCTCTCTGTCGGGGCTTATTTCAGCGCGTTTCTGGGTACGGATAATGGCAGTGGTCAGAATGTCGGCGATTTCTTCAAGCCGTTCTGCCGTGGTCATTAAATGAGGCTGGATTTGGTTCTGGTCGATCATTGGCATTGTCCTGTGCGGTGTAATGCCAATAATTTTGAAGCAGCAGCGCTGGTGAGCGCGTGGTGCCTGGTTAGTGCTTAGGTGGTGATGGGCTGGTGATCGCCGATGGAGGATACAAATCCTTCATCCAGACGATAACTGCCGCGACCATCCGATATGATCAATCGCCGCCATAAAGGATTGCGCTTGAAGATATTAGAGAGCGTGAAGCTCTGTGATCCGGCTTTGGCCAGAATCTGTTTGCCGTTCTGCCATGGGTTTCCGCTCAGAGCTGCTTCATAAAGCTGGCGGATAACATCAGCCTGAATATCGCCGAAGCTATATTTCTGGCCGTTGAACACCACTTTTTTAAATGTTGGATCATAATCTGTGCTCTTGATAATAGGCTGCGTTTTGCCAACGCGGCCTATTATTTTGATATTACAAACGGATGTTTCGCTGATGTGATACTGTTTTTCAAAATGTTTCCGATCATCATTCAGGATCACCAGATCATCAATAGCAAAACGCATGCTATCCGCTGTATCGGGAAGCATCAGTCTGGAATTATTTTCCGGGCATAAAAAATCGCGCAAGTAAACTTTGCCCGATCTGAATAATGTTCTGCAGTGGTGCGGGTGAAGCGGACTGTAACCTTCCCAGTGCCGTAATTCCTTTGTCAGGATAATACGCGCACCATCGGTTTCTTCCCGGATTTCATAAACGCTCATCAGAGGAAGCCAGACATTCGCGCGGATCTGCCCATGCATGAGCCATTGCCTGATATCCGAGGAGCTGATCTGCCAGGCTGTCTGAAGATCGCTTAGAGAATAAAAAACCCTTTCTGGTAAGCTCGCCATAGCTCCAGCTCCTTTCCTTCCTGCAATGTTTCCTTGGTATCGGTAAGTCGAATCCCGCCCAACACAACCAACTTGATTTTTGTACCACAATCAAATAAATTGAGTCAATCTGAATACAA
>CAKZQV010000231.1 GCA_937141895.1 uncultured Verrucomicrobiota bacterium | reverse complement strand
GTTGCGGGAGCGTTGGCGATACTCATCATCGGCTTCATGGGCGTCAAGCTGATCAAAAAGCTGATCGTGAAAGGCATGAAGCACCATGGTATGGACGACACGTTGGTGAGCTTTGTTTCGACGCTGGTTCATATGGGCATGAAGCTGGCGGTGATTATTGCGGCGCTTGAAGCGCTTCATGTGAAGACCGCATCCTTGAGCGCGCTGCTCGGTGCGGCCGGCTTAGCAGTCGGGTTGGCGCTTCAGGGATCGCTTTCCAATTTTGCCGCGGGGGTTTTGATGATTATTTTCAAACCGATCTCTCTAGGCGATTTTGTGGAAATCAATGGTGTATCCGGTACGGTGAAACAGATCGGAATTCTGACGACCGATCTGGATACGCTCGACAACAGGCATGTGGTGGTATCGAACTCCAATGTGATGGCGAACAACATCATCAATTTCACGTATAACGACAAACGTCGTGTCGACCTTGTGGCCGGCATCAGTTATGGCGATGATATTGACAAAGCCCGCGCGGCCATCGAAGAAGTCATGGCCGGTTTCGATGAAATTCTAGCGGATCCGAAGCCCGATATTCTGGTTAAGGCGATGGCCGATAGCTCCGTTAATTTTGATGTGCGTCCGTGGTGTAATCCGAAAGATTACTGGACGGTCTATTACGGCGTGACCGAAGGGATCAAGAAAAAATTCGACGAGCGGGGCATTACCATTCCATTCCCGCAGCGCGATGTTCACCTTTACGAACACAAGGACGACTAGTTTCCATATCCTGGAAATTTCCAATCATTGGAAACTTGTCTGCCCCTGCCGCGCCGTTCAGACTGCGCGGCAGTTTTTATTTTAGGAGAGCTTCATGTTTCAGAAAGTGGATGATGTTGATTGGGCAAATTGGAAACCGAACATTCGGGCCACACTTCTATTTGTAATTCAGGATGGCCGGATTCTGCTGATCCACAAAAAAACCGGATTCGGAAAAGGGAAAGTCAGCGGACCGGGCGGTAAAATCGAGGCCGGAGAAACGCCGGAGGCCTGTGCTATTCGTGAAACGGAAGAAGAGCTCTGCATCAAGGTGAAGGGCGTTGAATTTGCCGGGGAACTGTATTTTCAGTTTACTGACGAGAATTCTATTCATGGCTATGTGTATACCGCGACCGGCTATGAAGGGGAGCCCACAGAAACCGTAGAAGCCGCTCCGATCTGGTGCTCGATAGATGATCTGCCGTTTGAGCGGATGTGGGAGGATGATTATACCTGGTTTCCGCATATGCTCGAGGGACGGAAATTTTGCGGACGCTATATTTTTGACGGCGATAAAATGCTGGATAACGTCATTGAAATTGACTGATCACTCATCGGTCAACGTCCGACCGAGGGCGCAGGTGGCAAAATGCATGCATTTGTTTTTGCAGTACTGGTTCCGCCATTTCGGGGCACAACCGTAATAGCCGTTATGCAGGAAATCCTCTTCTGCTTCTTCCCAGTCGACCGCCCGCCCAAGCCGTTCACCCATGTACCACCTATTTTCATCGACCGCCATGCGGTACTGGTCGACCTGCCAGTCGGTCAGCGTTTTAAAGGCTTTGCACCCGGAATCTGAGGTTTCCAATGATTGGAAATCATCATCTTTATTATTCATAACCCAAACTGCTCCAACAACTGGCTGCACCATATGAAGAGAATAAACGCGGGGCAATCCTAAATGCGCATCTAAATACGGAAACAGCAGGAGATGGGACGCAGGCCGATTTTTTTTAGGGAAAAATATAGATGGTCGATTCATGGGAAAACGTTGTGCTTAGCTCTGTATGAGTTTAGGTAAAACCGATAATGTTGTAAGGTATCTCAATAAAAACTGAACATTTGATCGATATATCTGCTGATTGTTGAACGGGAGTTGTTTTTGATGGATAAAGTTACGCTGAATATTGATTTGTCTTC
>CAKZQV010000230.1 GCA_937141895.1 uncultured Verrucomicrobiota bacterium | reverse complement strand
CCCCGAGACTCAATACACACTCCTTTTCAGTCACGGAAACGGTGAGGACCTGAGCCGCGTGTATCCCTTCCTCGTCGAATATTACAAAGACCGCTTTTCCGTACTGGCCTACGACTACCGTGGCTACGGCACCAGCGATGGCAAACCGACCTATAAAAATTCCAAGGAAGATGTCGAGGCGGCTTACCGCTGGTTAACGGAGGTGCAAGGCGTTGAACCCTCGAACATCATCGCCATTGGTCGTTCCCTTGGTGGGGCACTGGCCGTTCACACCGCCGCCAACCATCCGGTGGGCGGACTGATTTGCGAATGCTCCTTCGCCTCGGCCTTTCGGGTAAAGACCCATATTCAGTTGTTGCCCTGGGATAAGTTCAATAGTGAAAAATGGATCCAAACCGTCAACTGCCCCGTACTGATCGTCCACGGAAAAGAAGACCGGGTGATTCCCTTCAGTCACGGACTAAAACTCTACCATGCCGCACCGGAACCCAAACAGCATCTGTGGATTGAAGGCGCTAGGCACATGGATTATGCCTACGTGGCAGAAGAGCTTTATCTGAAATCCATTGATGAGTTTGTGCAAACCCTCGACAAGCGCCGAAATGAACAACGCAATGTGAGAAAAAGGCCTTAAGACGAAAATAACAAATTAGCCGTCACTGCGTAGACAGGGTCTCTTGCCCCGTGCCCATCGTTCGGTCGAAACTGGAGTTTCAACCTGCAACAGGACGAAAGCTTCATCCCGCTGAAACCACCCCGAAATAAGTGATCACCAAGTCGGTCGTGCCGGAGTTGATGATTTCGTGCACATCGCCGGGTTCGACCACGACGGTGGTGCCCGGGGCAAAAACATAGCCGACATCGTTGATCCGGATTTCACCGATGCCGGACTCGCAGGTAAAAACCTCGGTCATATCGTTATGCAGATGACTGCCTGCCTTTTCGCCGGGCGGAAAAACGGCGCGCGAAAAATTGGTGATGCCTTGAATGAAGCCCTTTTCAACCAAGACCTTTTTCCGGATTTTCGCATTATGCGAAACCGGCGCTTCGGGAACATCGTTGATCTTGATCAATTTCATGGATTTGAGCAGAGCATAGTTTCCAATGATTGGAAAAGGTTATTTCCTCACCAGCTTTTCCTCGCCGATTCGGGCTTCGGGGTCGAACACGACGGTTTTGCGATAGACCATGGTTTCTTCGCCAGGCGTGGCGACAAAGTCGAACGGAATGGTTTTTCCAAGTTCACCGGCCTCGGAAAAGTGCGAGGCGAGGTAGATACCGGTGACCTGAAAGCGATTCATGGCCAGGGGCTCAATTTTTACGCTGAAATTTTCACCGGGCATTCCGGATACATTGACCATTTCACCGCCCATTAGACATTCCGTTTTCGAAGAGTAGCCGATGACCGTTGCACTTCGTTTGACCTGACTCCAGACCGACGGTTTCACCATAATAGAAAAAGCATTTTTTCGACCTCGCGACTCCGGCGCGCCTTTTTCCTGCTTCTGAACCTGATGCTCGAGGACGAAATTTATTTTTCCATCGTTACCCGGCTGAATCTTAATCATCAGCTCATCGGTCATGGTATGCGGTTTCGGAATGGCCGCGCGACGCGGACTTTTGCAGCCTGTCAGCGCAAGCAGTAGCCCCAATGCAAGATATCGAACCATCATACAATCCCCCTGTCCCTGTTTTTAAATGGACTGAAGAATATGAACGAGTTTCAAGCTGATTTCAAGTGTGGCTATCGAACCGCCGACTGAAGGTCAGAATTTACATTGGCATTGCCCGTCATTGGAATTTCCCGGGCATACACCTCATAGACCCGGCCCATATCACAGGTCAGATCAAAGGGCACACTGAAGCTTTCAACCTGTTTTCCAACGGAGCTCACTTGAACAAAAACGCCCACAACGCGCGCCGTGTTCTGACGCTCGGGGATGACTTTTGCAATAAGGTGGGTTCCGGGCTGTTGTGAAATTTTAACCGGAGTTCCATCAAGCAGAAAGGATTCCAATGCGGCCCCACCGATCGGTTCCGCACTTTCCGTTGCACGGAATTTTCCCGGATAGCCCTCGACCCCGGCTGATCCAATAATCGCCCACTGATCTTTCTGTTTGGGATCCTCCCCATTGAGTGCGGCCCGTTGAACCGTAACGTCATACGTACCGACAAGCTGGTCCACACGAAGCAAAAGTTTTTCATTTCGATCCAAGGTCGCTGAAGCCAATGCGCCACCGGGATCGGATGTGGTCGTTTGGCAGCCCGCCACGATACAGAGTATCCCGGCCAAAATAATCCATGCTCTTTTCATTGCCTATTCCTAAAGCTTTATAAATACTTATATTATGCGCTGATCTATCAATATTAGATCTGCTTATAGCTCAAAGAATGCCATTTAATTAAGATGGTTTAGAATGGTTTCCAGCCATTGGATCTTTTTTTTCTGCAACATGGGACTCGGATGCGCATTCAGCAGGGGGTGGACAGCGGAAGGAACGGTCGCGGCAGGTTCGCCCTCAATTTTTTCCAAACACTGCTCCACCAAGGGCAACAACCCCAGATCCTGCCCCCAGCCCAATACCATGGGGGTCGGTGTTTTACGCTTCAGAGAAAATGCACACTCTTCGCTCCGCTCATCACAAAATATGGAATGCACATGTCCGCCCATAATTCCGCCCAGCATATCGACTTTCTGCAGAAAACTTCCAGACTTTGGATCACGCAGATCCGACAGGTTCAGCACTCGGATATGGTTCCAACCCTTGGAAACCGCCACACGCATCACCTGATACTGCGTATTATCGGGTTGCGTGAGCACTAGCGGTTTTCTCGTCAATTTTCCAGACATTGGAAATTCGATCACCTCATCCACATGACCCTCGACCTTTGGGCGCGAGGAGCCCGGGTTCATCATAATCACGACCACATCCGGGATCATTTCTGAAATATCGGAAGGGTTTTCCTGCTGAATAGACCGGTCGACAATTTCAAGCACGCTACGGCAGCGCGCCCGCTCCCCGTTCATCAGCTGCAGTTCATAAAAGTGGCCATAGCAGGTAAATTGCTTTTTCAGCTCGGCCGCATACAAAAATTCCATCGTTTTTACTCCCTGTTCTTGCGCCTATTTTAGGCTTTTTGCGCGAAGCGTAACAAACTATCTTTATTGCGATAAATATACCCGGGGGCATTATGCACTTTGTAATCGATATACTTGCGGCCATAGTACTCATCTTTTTCCTGCTGGCCGGCTGGCACAAAGGATTTCTCCTTTCCCTTTTAGGCGTGGCGCGTTTTATTCTGGCCTACGGAATGGCCTTTTTGGCCGGACGCTATATCGGTGCCTGGCTGGGCGAAGTGGCGAATCGGCCACGCATCGTCACGATCCCGGTCATTGCAGGCCTCACATTTGTCATCATTACGTTTATTTTCCATGTGGTCATGACCAACATGCGGGATAAGCATAAAGAAAAAGAAGAAAAGGAAGACTACAGTCACCCATGGTACAGCTCGCTGAGCGGCAGCGTCATCAATCTTATTATCGGCCTTTTTTCCCTCATTTTCCTCTTCTGGCTGGGCGATGTGTTTATGGTGGGCGCAACGGGCAACTCCATTCCGGGCGCAGAAAAGTCCAAATTTTCCGGGTTTGCCCGGCGCTCGGTCTACGAATCCGTCTATACCGTGGCCGCCCGTGGCGGGCGAGAAGAACAGGGTGCAGCCACAGCCCGCGTCGTAAGCAATCCGGCAAAAGGAAGACAGCACTTGGTCAACGTACTGAAAGCGGAATCTGTTCAAGGTCTGCTGAAAGACCCTCAGTTCACCGAAGATCTGCTCAGCGGGGATACCCGGAGAATAGAAAATAATCCCGCCCTGCAGGACCTCTTTAATGACCGCGAAACACTCGAAGAGATGAAAGAACTCGGCATGGTCAGCCGCCACGCGAAAAAATCTGAAATTTGCGAAAAACTGTCCCGCGTTGGCGGTAACGAAAAGATTCAGAACAGCATTCAGATTCTGAAGGATCGTGAGTTGCTCCAGGCGGACAAAATCACCCAACTGCTTCGCGACCCGGAATTCGACGTCATCATTGGCGAACTCCTCAAGTAGTGCGCGGTTGACCTTGCACGCGGGTCGGTATAGGCTTTTTCTGATTTTCAAAGAACGTCAAACCAAGGAGAGAACACATGAAGAGTCGTATTTTATTGTCTGGCCTAATGCTCATATCCGCTGTGGCATTCACCGGGTGCAAAACCAAAGTCAAACGCGTTGCTGTTGACGAACAGATGGACCTTTCAGGAAGCTGGAACGATACCGACTCCCAGCTGGTCTCCCACGAAATGATTGCCGATATTGCCACGCGTTCATGGATCGAGGAATACACGGCCAAGAATGGCAAAAAACCCGTCGTCATTGTCGGGACGGTTCGCAACATGAGTTCGGAACACATCGAAACCGGAACGTTTGTGAAAGACCTCGAGCGCGAGCTCATCAACAACGGACGCGTAACCTTTGTGGCCAATAAAATGGAACGCGGCGAACTGCGCGAAGAACGCAAAGAGCAGCAGACCTGGGCACGCGAAGAAACCCAAAAACGCCTCGCCGCCGAAACCGGCGCAGACTACATGCTGCAGGGCAGCATCAAAACCATCATCGATAAGGAAGGCAAAGAATCCATCAAGTTCTACCAGGTCGATATGGAAATGGTCCACCTCGAGACCAACGAGAAGGTCTGGATCGGGGATAAGAAGATTAAAAAATACGTTAAGAAGCGTTCGAGGAAATGGTAATTCCTCAGTTTTAAAAGCGGCGCAACGGCGCCGCTTTTTCGGTTTTTGTCTGTGCGTTACTCCCGCCCCATTTTAGCTCTGCTGACAGCCAGCCTTCTGGCTGGCTGTCAAAACATGCGCACCGATAAATCGCAGTATGCTGGCACCGATGTGATGATGGCGAATGCGGATTATCAGGGGGCCCTCACGCAGATCACGGCGGCCAAAGAAAAATCCTACAACTACAAAGACCGGGTCATCTACTATCTCGACACCGGCATGCTCCACCACTGGAACGGGGAATACGAAAAGAGCAACGAGCAGCTGGAGCTCGCCGAAAAGGCTATTGACGAAAATTTCACCAAAAGTCTCACCCGCTCCGCCTCTACGCTCATCCTCAACGACAATGCCCAGGCCTATGCCGGCGAAGACTATGAGGATATCTATCTCAACGCATTCAAGGCGCTGAACTATCTGGCGCTTGGCAAACCCGATTCCGCGTTTGTTGAAGTGCGCCGCATCGACCTCAAACTGAAAGAGCTCGATAAAAAATATGACGATTATGCCGAAAAACTGAGCGAAGCGGATGACGCGCACGAGGAGTTCAAACCGGGCAAAAACTATTTTCAGGAATCCGCACTCGGCCGCTACCTCAGCATGCTGCTCTACCGCAATGAATATAAATGGGACGACGTCCGGATCGATCTGGAAAAAATTTCCAAGGGTTGGAAAATTCAGCCCGATATTTACACCTTCGACAAACCGGACTTTGAACGAGAGACCGAACGAATTGCCCGCCCCACCGCGCGGCTCAACGTGATGGCCTTCAGTGGTATCGCTCCAGATAAACAGGCGAGCACCTTTTATATTTATACGGAAGAGAATCTCATCGTGCTGGCCGGAACCTCCGAGGATTATCTGGGCAAACAGAATCTTTCCGGTCTGTCGGTCATTCCATGGCCCGGCGTGCAACCCGGTTATAATTTTAAGCTCCAACTTCCAAGCATGAAGAAGCGCGCATCGAAAGTGGCCAAAATTGAAGTCGTGGTTGAAAACACCAAAGCGCAAACCCTCCAGCCCTTGGAAAGCCTCGAAAATGTGGCCATTGAAACCTTCGGCATTAAAAAACCCATGATTTATCTTAAGACGCTAACCCGGGCGGTGGTCAAAGGCCTGGCCACGCAGGTGGCCACCGAATCCATGACCAATAACAGCAGTGACGCCCTTTCCCTCTTTACCCGACTAGCCACCACGGTGGCGGTAAACCAGACAGAAAATGCTGATCTTCGCATGTCCCGCTTTTTCCCGGCCACCGCTTCGATCGCCGAGCTACATCTCGAAGAAGGGACGTATTCGATTAAAATCAATTATTACAGCTATTCAGGCGCCCTGCTCCATACGGATGAAAGAACCAACGTTTCCGTTGTCGCGGACAAATTGAATGTGCTTGAATCCTCCTACTTGAATTGAGGGACTTACGATGTGGAAAACCGGATGTATTACGTTGCTCGGCCTGACGATGCTCACGGGCTGTCTATCCAGCAATCGGGAGCCTGACTGGGTCGCCAACCCGAAAACCATCTATCCAGACGAACGCTATCTGGTGGCCGTTGGCACCGGCGACACCCGCCGCGCGGCGGAAAATTCGGCTGCCGCCAGTCTCTCCCGCATCTTTGAATCGCACATTGAGTCCGACGAGCGGTTGTTGGATCAGTCGCGCGAAACACTCGGCAGTTTTGAGCGCACCACCGATTTCTCCTCCGACATCAACATCCTCTCCTCCCAGACGCTCTACAACATTCAATATGCGGAAGCCTGGAAAGATCCAAGCGGCCGCTACCACGTCGTCGCCTATCTGAACCGCCGGGACACCGCCGAGATCTACCGCGCTAAAATCGATGAGCAGACCTCCCGCGTTAACTTTCTCCGCACAAATGCCGAATTGTCCGACGACAAGATCCTTAAAAAATATGCCACCCTGCGCGCCGCCAATTTTCATGCGCTGGAGGCCGACCTCCTGCTTCGCCAGCTTAAAGTCATCCATCCGCGCTCGGTGCCCGATTCCACCCCGAGCTATTCCCTTAACCAACTCCGCAAAGCGCTGGCGGATACGGCGAAACAAATTAAAGTAAAAATCAATGTCGATGGAGATGCCGAAAACCGAATGGCCGCCACCCTGCAGGATTTCATTACCCGCTACGGTTTTGTGGTCGGCACACCCGCAGTGTTGGATATTCAGGCCCGTATCAATGTCGACGATACCGGCGAGCGGGAACAGGGACTGGTTTTCGTCCGTTTTGAACTCCTCCTCCAAATCACCGATCAGAATGACGATGTCGTCGTCACCGTCCGCAACAAAGGACGTGAAGCGCATAAAACCATGGAGCAGGCCCGTACGCGTTCTTTCCGAACCCTGGAACAATCCATTCAGGCCGGCGGCGCCCAGCGCCTCGACGTCTACTTCGACTCCCTCATCGACCAGCGCTGATTTCCAATCATTGGAAACGAAACCCGGGCAGACCGGGTCGATTAGTTCAAGTCCGATGTTTCGAATTGGCGGAGCGGTGGGAATACCGTACGTTTCCAATCTATGGAAGCTGGACTTTATATTGTAGGCACGCCGATCGGCAATCTGGGCGATATTTCGTTCCGCGCATTGGAAACGCTGAAAGAGGCCGATCTGATTGTGGCGGAAGATACACGGTATTCGCGCCGACTCACCGACCGCTATGAAATTTCAACCCGCATGATGAGCTGTCATAAATTTAATGAGCATCAGCGCTCGGAACAGATTATCGAACGGATTCAGCGGGGCGAAGCCGTGGCGATGGTCACGGACTCCGGCATGCCCTGCATCTCGGATCCGGGTTCCCGCGTCATCCTGCTCTGCCGAGAGGCCGGAATTATGATCACGGCCGTGCCAGGCCCCGCCGCCGTGACCACCGCCGTGGCGCTGAGCGGCTTTGGAGAAAAAGGATTTATTTTTGCGGGCTTTCTTCCGCATAAAAGCGGCGGCCGCAAGCGCGACCTTGAAAAATGGGCTGAGGCCGATCTTCCGGTTGTATTTTACGAATCGCCTTACCGGCTCATGAAGATTCTGGATCAAATCGAGGCCTATTTAGGCCCGGAACGCACGGTTTTTGTGGGTCGGGAAATGACCAAAAAATTTGAGGAATGCACCACCGGAACCCCGGCCAAAATCCGCGAGACCTATGAAAATCGCACGGTAAAAGGCGAGTGCGTCGTCATCATCAAACCCAATTTATGATCAAGCAATACGGTCTCTTTGCAAATCTTACTCACCCGTCAACTTAGTAAAAAATATGATTTTCCAACTATTCGCGTTGAACTCATAAGAGGCGGTGCTACTATCTTAATCGGTTCGGAGATCTCAGAGGGTTCGTAATTAATGGGTTCAGTCAATAATAACGATAATCTTACGGCAGCATATATTGAGAACACAGCAGTGATCCGCGTTGAGGGGCGCGGTTCGTTCAAAGTAAGCCCGCCGATGAAACAATTCATTCACCAGGTGCTGGAAAAGCATTCGGCGGATCGAATCGTCATCGACATGGACGACTGCACCGGCATGGACAGTACCTTCATGGGCGTCGTGGCCGGGCTCGCCTGCCTCATCAAGAGCAAGCCCGAGTTTAAATTCAAGCTGATCAACCTCTCCGATAAAAATAAAAAACTGTTGGTTACCCTCGGCGTCGACCGCGTGGTCGACTATTCAATGGCGGCGGACGGAACTGATGAAAGATGCGAAATCTGCGGAGAAGGCGAAAAGCTGGAAGCGGATTTCACCAACAAACTGGACACCGCCAAAACCACGCTCGAAGCCCATGAAACGCTCGTAGACATCAATCCTGAAAACTACAACAAATTTAAGTCGGTCCTCGAATTCCTTGAGGATGACGTGCGATCCCTGAGCAACGAATAGAGCCAGCATGCAGGGTTTTCTATTATGGTTAACCATCTTTCTCGACCTCTTTATTCCGTCTATCTTTGGAACTGCGCTCTATTTTAACTACCGGCGCCGAGTGAAAATCCGGCGAGAGCGCGATATTCTTCTGCAGGAAAAAGAGGCCGCGCTCGGTTTTGTTCATAATGTGGGCGAAATTTTTGCCGACTCCGAATCGGTGGATATGAACACCCTGCTCTCCCGCGTGCTGCACTATGCCGTTCGCACCTGCAAAGCCAGCTCGGGGGCCATCTACCTGAACAACGCTAAAAACTCTGCCCTCGAAGCCCGTTCCGTGTCCGGCGTTTTCCCGCCGCCGTTTGAATTTAACCTGGAACATTTATCGCTGGAGCAGAATGCCACTCAGGAGTTGGAACAGTTGGTCCGTAGTAAAAGCATTCCCCTCGGCAAAGGACTCGTCGGCGAGGCCGCAGTGCTGGGCAATTCCATTCTGATTGAAGATGCCGAGCTCGACTCCCGAGTCCCGCAAATCGGCGTGGAATTTCTAAAAATCCGCAGCCTGCTCGTGGTGCCTATGCGGTTCGGGAATCACACCATCGGGGTCATGGTTTTAATTAACCGGGTCGACGGCGGGCGCTTTGCCCTCGCCGATCTGAATCTCGCGCAGGCCCTAGCTGCACAGGCCTCCGTGCCGGTTCACTATGCTGGCCTTCAGGAGACTCTGGAAGAAAAACGCGAGCTCGATCGGGGCATGCAGATGGCCCGGCAGATTCAGCACTCGCTGCTCCCTCAGGAAATCCCCACGTTTGATTCCATCGAAATTTCCGCGTTTAATCATCCGGCCATGGATATCGGCGGCGATTATTTTGACCTGATTCCGATCGATGAAGATCATATCGGTCTCGCCATTGCCGACGTCAGCGGTAAGGGCATCGGCGGCGCCCTCATGATGGCCGTCTGCCGGAGCGTGATCCGCGTGAATGCCGAAAAAGTGTATGATCCTGCCGCCATGCTGACCTCCATGAATAAAACCTTGAGCAGCAATCTCGCCGAGGACATGTTCATCACCATGCTTTATATGGTGGTCAATCTGAACAAACACCAGCTCAGTTATGCCCGCGCAGGACACGAAGCCCCAATTATTATCCGAAATAGAGAAGCCCATGCCGAGCAGACGGAAACCGCGGGCATCGCCATTGGCTTGGTAGACACCGAGACGTTTGCCTCCGTAATCGAAACCCGGAATATCCAGCTCAACCCGGGCGATTTGGTGGTGAGTTATACCGACGGCATTACCGAAGCCATGAACAGTGCGCAAGAGGAATGGGGCATCGAACGACTCACCGAAAATGTGGAACGCATGGTCCATGCTTCAGCAGATGACCTGCTGGCCAATATCCAGAAAAATGTACTGGCCTTCACCGGCAATGCCCCGCAGTCGGACGACATGACGATGCTCGCCCTAAAAGTCCGTTAATCGCCCGTCACCGGCGGAAGCAACAATCGATAAAATCCGGCAGCATGGAGTTCACCATCCACTTCTGTAATAACCGAATGAATATCCCCGTGGGTTTTCACCCCATTCGTCGATGGCGGCACCCTACTCCAGTCCACAAGATTGGTTGAAAACTCTAGAGCGGGTTCCTCAAACCAGTTTTGATCATAGGCATACCGAAGGGTCAACGTTTCATTCGTGTAGGCCAACTGCAGCAAGGGAATGGCGCTTTCAGGGAGCGCCATTTCGTTGATCACGCCAACTGCATCCAGGTCAAAGCCCGCCGAAATATCGCCCGTTGAATATGGATCATAAATCGGCGCGCCTCGCGCATCCGGCGAATTACCGTTGCCGACCACATCCACCAGTCGGACATATCGGATGGCATCCAGATCCAGATGAGCAAATGCCGAGGAAAATTCGGCGATAAATTCCGGCGTAAAATCGGTCTGCCCCAGCGCAATCGCCTCCGCCGCCATTGCCAATTCTTCAAGATCGAATGGAGTCCCGAAACCGCCGCGATATTTTCCGGCCAGCCCGAAATAATAGTCCGCGGTCATATAAAGATAAAATCCAGGAATGATATCCTTCTCATCAGAATAATGGGGAAAACGCACAAAATAAATCCCGTCGGATGAAACCTCTACGTAGGCCAATTCGAGGAACCCATCAGAAAAGCTATTTTCAAAAACAGCAAAATCAAAACCGGGCCCATTGCGGATGCCCCGAGGAAATGAGAGCGTAATTACTCCTGCGCGACCCAGCGAAACGACATCGTCAATCGTTCCTTCCGCAGGCCCCAGCGAAAGCGCCGGCGTTTTCCACTCTTCGGAAACGCCATCGCCGTAAACGAGATTGGTGAAACCGGATGCCCACGAAACCAGCGAAGTCTCGCTCATCGGAACCGCCGTACTGCCTTCATAACCGGCGGGCGGTGCGGCCCAGAGGTAGTTTGTGGCATAATAGGTCTGCGCAAATACACACGATGTAAAACACGATAAAATGAGCACCACAATTTTCATTAGAATCCCACCCGCAAACCGATCCTGAAGTTTCGCCCACTGCCGGGATAAAATCCACCGCTGTATGCCGCCGACGCATAGGTTTCATCCAAAAGATTATCCACATTCACCGTAACCGTCGTACGGTCTGAAACCGCAAAATTTGCACGAAAACCGAGCAGGCTGTACTCCTCCATTTTCCGGAATTGCGTGTTTGAAAAATCATTGCCCTGAAACTGCTCCGAAACAAAGGTGTACAGCAGCGTCAGCCGCATCCATTCCGCCGGATTTACCCAAACCGACATCGTGCCAGCCGCGTTTGGCACAAGCGGCACGTCATGACCATCATGTATCCCGCCATCAAAACGAGCATCCACAAACGTCCAGCGGGTAGACGTACCCCACCCCTTGTTTTTCCATCCGATTTCCGGTTCAAAACCAAGCCGCCGGGTTGAACCAATGTTGATGTTTTTTCGTTCCGTGCCGTTGTCAAAAAACGCAATTTCATTTTCGAGTGTCATGTAGAATGCCGTCAGAGAGAGCGTCCATGCGTGATCTTCATACCGGCTTCCTATTTCAAAATTATTACCACGCTCCGGCTCCAGCGAAGCATTCAATGGATCCGTAAGCGGGAAGCCCTGATAGGAGGCGGTTTCGTCGAGCGTCGGATAGCGATAAACCCGATCATATCCCGCGAAAAAATTCCAATGTTCGGAAAAATTCCGAACCGCATTCAGCTCCATCGACCATCCGTCTTTTTCAAGATCATCATCAAACGATGCCGACGGGTCCAGCACCGGGCCACCAGGCCTTGGCCTATAAGCCACGTTTTTATAATCCGTCCCGCAATATTCATAACGAACCCCGCCGCTGAACAGATTAAGTCCAGCCGTTTTCTGCGCAAATAGATAGGGTGCGGCCGTGATGCGGCTCAGCTCCGCATAAGACATAACCTGCTGCTGTGCGGCATCTCTGAAATTATCGCGGTCCAGCTCATCGTAAAACGTACTGAAACCGGCCATTAGAAACGTGCGCTCTGTGCCATGCCGGTAACGCGGCTCAAAAGAAAGTCCGGTCTGGACAGTATCCGAATAGAGCCCGCTGATGCTCGCATCCAGTTCGCGTCGGTTGACCCCGGCACTCACCCGTCCCGCCCGGTCCAAGCGTTCTGCTTCGTATAGTAATGTGGATTGAAAAAAGTTCTGATCGCTAAACTGGTCGCCCTGATTGCTCGACTGCGTAGGATCCGACAACATCTCTGCATACGACAACGGTCCTGGATATTCCAAATAGGAATCGGTGCCCATGGCCCGTAGCGTCAGGATGTCCGTATCGTTCATAAACCAGGCCGCACTGCCACTGAGTGTCGTTCCGCGCGCGGCCGAATTGGTACGAAATCCATCCGTCTGAAAACCGCTGAGACTCGCTTTGAAATCAACCGGTCCAGCCCAAAATCCCGCCGCAATATTACCAGCCAGATAGCCATGGCTGCCCATACTGCCGCCTGTCGTAATGCCGGGTCGAGTCACGCGTCGGGTCGTAATTTTGATGACCCCGGAAAGTGCATGGTTGCCATACAAAACATTCTGTCCACCGCGAATCACCTCGATATGCTGAATATCCGAAACCGGGAGCGCCCACCATTCGATGCCGCCCATATCCGGTCGATTCTGCCGATGGCCATCCACGAGCACCAAAACCCGAAGGTTTGAATTTTCGCCGAATCCTCGCATAGAGAGTTGGCCGTCCAGTCCCGTTCCGGTCGTTCCACGCACCAACACGTTGGCCTCGTTCTGCAGCAGTTCCGGTATCGATTGCGCCCCGGATGATTCGATGATTTCCACATCAATTTCCGTGACGTCCGCGGCCTCCTGCCGCGGAAAAAGATCAAGATCATCCAGCAGGACGGCCTGCACTTCCCCCATAGTTTCAACATCAGAAAATCCAATGCCTGGAAACCATAGAATCAGCGCAGCCAAACCCACTGTTCGAATCAGCCTCATACTACCCTCGGAAGTAATATTTTCTGCGACGACGGAACCACAGCACGCCGCCGAAACCGCCGGCCAGCAGAATAACCGAACTCGGCTCCGGAACCGTTTCAAACGAAAGATTATCCATTGCAAAATAAACCGGTGTATAGACCTGCGACGACGAGACGGTGAAGGTCAGCTCATGCACTGGGTCGCCTAGGCCGGAAAGATCCACATAGGACCAGTCCGTCACGATGTAATCATTCTTATGATCGCCAGCGGTATATCCGGTAAAATCCGCCAACGAAAAATCAACGCTACCGACCGACTGAGCCGCACCGTCAAACCCTTCAACCGTCAGCTTAAACCAGTCATTCGTTGAAAATGCGCTCGGGAAATAACCGCCATTGATCATATCCAGCGCCGCATACGCGGTGTTATGCGCATAAAAACCATCCACTTGGGTGGCATCAGCAAACCGCACCGTCGGGGTTACGGCATTGAATCCATCCAGATAGCTCACTGCATAATTTCCGCTGCCGCCGTAGCCCGTCCCGTTTCCATACACCGCATACTGGTTGCCGTCCCCAACCGTATTCGGGTCATTCACATTCGAATAGGTCCAGCCGCTCCACGATCCATACGTCGGGTCAATATGCGTTTCAAAGGTTGCGCCCCCGCTCTGCCAATCGCTCGGCCCTAAAGTGCTCGCCGTATAATATCCGTTCGTCCCCGGATTCAGTTCATTAAAATCAACCAGGGTTGCCTGGACGGTCGATACAGCAGCCAGTATGGCCACCAAAAGTACTTTTTTCATTTTGTTCCCTTTTCGCCTGTAACGCGCAGACCTTTAATTTTTGCGATAAAAACACTCTTTCGCAGGCACAAAAAAAACGCCCAGGGGCCGCTGGACATTGATCCATTGGGCCTCCTTTAGTGCGAAAGAGTCCAACATCTCGAAGAGCTGAAAGTTCTGGCTTCGGGTTTCCCCGTTACAGTTGCGCTACAGCGCCGGAATTTCACCGGACTTCCATCAGGTTCTTCAGAAGGGTTCGGAAACTAAGACCCAGCCCTCGGCGAGTCAAAGAGAATCTTTGCGCATCCCCAAATTAGACCCGGTTCCAATGATTGGAACCTGAGGATTCAGTAATCGCCACTGGGCGGTTTCGATATAGGGAAGACTTCGGTGTCGCTCCGGACCAAGATTTTGGAAAGCCGTTTGCAACAGCATCAACGGATCGCCATGGGAAACCAGAATTACGGTTTTTTCTTCGAATACATGTTCCAAGGATTGGATCACCGCCCACATCCGCTCCTGCACCGCACGCGAGCTCTCCGCGCCGCAGTATTCCCGGTTTGGATCGAATGCATCTTTTTTCCAGGTTTTGGAATAATTGGCGTGGCACTGCCCCTCCCACTCGCCGAAAAACCGTTCCCGCAAACGTTCTTCAATTACGATTTCCGGAACGCCGAGCGTTTCGCGGATAATTTCCGCGGTTTCCCGCGCCCGAAGAAAATCGGAGGAAAAGAGCCGCGATTCAGTATCAAAAGCATCGGCCAGCTCCAAACTTGCAGCGACCTGCCGGCGGCCCTCCTCCGTCAATCCATAATCCACGGTTCCAACCGCTGGATCACTAATAATGACCCCTTCCACATTGGCGCGGCTCTGGCCATGACGAAATGCATAGTAGGTATTTTTAAGCACATTCATTACGTACAACCTATCGTTTCCAATCCTTGGAAAAAAACCTTTTCGAATCCCACGGTAATGTCATCCAAATCTCGAACACGGAAATAAATGTCGAAGTCTGCACAACTCATTTATTTGCATGGAAATAGCCCAATTAACCATGGCTCTATTTGCAATCCACGACATTCATTTCCAAAAGTACCGCTTATACAACTCACATTCACAGCGGCATTAACCCCTAGTTCACAACCACTTAAACGAACCACCAAAGCAGTGGCACACCTAATGCATTTAAACCTGCATGAAAACGAAATACCTGATCGATACCACATTACGCGATGGCGAGCAGATGCCGGGCGCCGTTTTTACTCGCGAAGAAAAAGTTGAAATCGCCAAAGCGCTCGCTGAAGCCGGCGTCGGCGAAATCGAAGCCGGCATCCCGGTGATGGGCCCCACGGAACAGGACGATATCCGCGCGGTCATCGATCTGAACCTCTCTTGCCGCATCATCGGCTGGTGCCGCGCGGCCCTGGCCGACCTCGAGGCCGCCGAGGCCGCGGGCCTGACCTCCGTCCACCTTTCCTTCCCGATCTCCGATCACCATTTCCAAGCATTGGAAAAATCCGCGGCGTGGGTTTTCCAAACCCTGGAAAAAGTACTCCCGATCGCCCGGCAGCGTTTTTCCTATGTTTCCGTCGGCGCCCAGGATTCGGCCCGCGCGGCCCGCG
>CAKZQV010000229.1 GCA_937141895.1 uncultured Verrucomicrobiota bacterium | reverse complement strand
CTCGACCATCCCTACCATGCGGCCTTGCGTGAAGCCGGACCGGTTACCGTGATCAACTTGGATGAGGCGAAATCACTGACCCGCTCCACACTGGAAACGAGTACAGTGGTGATTGTGGCGACCCGACAGGCGTTTCAAGTGGAAGACCAGGAAATCCGGAAAGTCTATGAAAGTAGCGGCGCATTGATGCATCTGTTCGACAGCCTGACGGGAGAACAGCGGGCCGACCTGTTGATGGATGCGGAGGAAAAAACCGTGCCCTACTCGCTGGCCAATGTGCTTCGCCTGCGCCGCCCTTTTATTATTGTGGACGAAGCGCATAACAGCCGCACGGAGCTGGCGTTTGATACGCTGGCCAAATTTAAACCTTCGGGCATCATGGAGCTGACGGCGACGCCGGATACCGCAAAAACACCAAGCAATGTGCTGCATTCAGTTTCTGCCGTGGAGCTGAAGCAGGAGCAGATGATTAAGCTGCCGATTCAGCTGGAAACCGAAGCCGATGAACAGAAATGCCTGGCCCTTGCCATTGATCAACGCGAGCAACTCAACCATATGGCCATTCGGGAACAGGCGGATGGAGCACCTTATTTGCGTCCTCTGGTTTTGATCCAGTCTGAGCCTAAATCAAAAACAAAAGAAACGCGGCATGCCGAATGGGTGAAGCGGGAGCTGATGAACAATCACCATATTCCGGAAGAGGAAATTGTGATTGCCACCGGAAGCGAACGGGGACTTGAGGCGCTGGAAGACGAATATGACGGCGGCATCTTTTCGGAACATTGCCCGGTTAAGTTCGTGATTACGCAAAAAGCCCTCGCCGAGGGCTGGGACTGCGCATTCGCCTATGTGCTGGTCAGTATGGCTGGAGTCAAAAGCTCCACAGCCGTTGAACAGCTGCTGGGTCGTATCCTGAGGCAACCGCAGGCGGAACACCGGGCAAATGAAGCCCTGAACCGCTCGTACGCGTTTGTGGTTTCAAAAGATTTCGGAGAAACCGCCGCATCACTACGCGACAGTCTGGTGCAGGCCTCCGGCTTCAATAAACAGGAGGCGGCGGAATTTGTCTCTGCCCGGAAATCGGAACAGACCAAACTGGATTTTAAACGCGGAGCGGGCCGGATTGAATTCACCGCGGTTGAAGTCAAACTTCCGGAAGAACTGGATGTCTCGAAGGTTTCGAAGGAAACCAAGCGAAAGCTCAAGTGGAGCAAAAAGAGTAAAACGCTGACGATTACGGCACCCATGAGTGAGGCCGAAACGCTGGAAGTACAGGCCGCCGCGGTTATGGAGATCAGCCGCGAAGTCATTCAAAAGGCCGGGGCGACCAGTCGCGATGAAGCGGTTACAATTTTTCATACGCCGTCAGAAAAAGGGACGGCCTTCTTCGTGCCTCAGATGGAGGTTTTGATTGATGGCGAGCTGCGCCTTTTTAACGAACCGGAAGCCATCGATTATCCCTGGGAACTGCCCCTCTATCATGCTTCGGCTACGGAAGATCAGCTCAACGCCCTCAACATTTCGCTGGAAGTATCAGAGGGGGGTCTAATTGATGTTGATGAACAACAGGGCCGAATAAAAACCAGCTTTACCCAGGAACTGACGCATGACCTTGGGCTCTCCTATACACCGGAACACTGGACCGAAGCCAAACTGGCCGCCTGGTTTTGCCGGCAGATTCATGATCCTTCCATCACGCACGCCAGTAAAAGGACCTTCATTGCGGAATGGGTGACCAGCCTGCTGAAGCAGAAGGAACTCGATTTGGCCCGGCTGAACCGGCAGAAATTCTTTTTACGCAACCTTATTGAAGAGCGGGTCGCGGCACTCCGGAAGAACGCAGTAAAAACGGCATGCGATGCCTTTCTTTTTTCCGAGGGCAACGAGAAGCGGATACGGGTTCGGTTCTGAATATACCTTTGAGTTTCACCCCGATGCGTATGCCCCCACACGCGACGATGAGAACGAATTCGGTGATTATGAATTCCAAAAACATTACTATCCGCGCATGGGAGCGTTTGACTCGAACGAGGAATATCAATGTGCCTGCTGGCTCGATCGGCAACCAGAAGTTGAATTCTGGGTACGCAACCTCGTGGGGAAAAGCGGCGGCTCTTTTTTCCTACAAACGGCCAACAAGAAATTCTTCCCTGACTTTATCTGCAAGTTGACCGACGGCCGAATTTTGGTCGTGGAATACAAGGGGGCAGATCGCTGGAAAAATGCAGAGCCCGACCGGCTGGTCGGGCAGCTTTGGGAAGACCTGAGCAACGGGGCCTGCCTTTTCGTGATGGTGAAGGAAAAATGCTGGGCCGACATCCGCTCCAAATTCTAAGCGCTTCGTTCAACACGACCGTTACGGATAGTCCTGGCGCGTGGGGCGGACGACGATGTCGCTGATGTTAATGTGCGGCGGTAGCGTGACCACATGCTGGATGGTATCGGCGATGTCCTTGCAACTGGGTAATGGGCCGAACTTCTCATGGAAGCTGTCTACCAGCTCATCGCTATAATGTGCACCCGCCTGAAATCCGCTAATAACAATCCCCGGCTGCACAAGGGAAACACGCACGCCTTGCGGCCCCACGTCGCGACGCAGGGCTTCGGCGAGCGCATGTACCGCAAATTTAGATGCCCCATATACCGCACTGAAGGGCGAAATATGGCGCCCGACCACGGAACCGATAATGACAATATCTGCCGCTTTTTCAGGGAACGCCGCTTTCTGGGTTTCGACCATGCGCTGTGCCGCCTTCTGAACCAGATATGTGGTGCCGACGACATTAATATTCATCAATTCCTGGAATTGGGCCGGGTCAGCGTCTCTAACGGAACCGCCCAGACCGCGTCCGGCATTCGCCACCACGAGGTCGGCCTCATGGCCGAACGCTTCAAGCGCAGCCTCAAATAACCGATCCAGGACATCGCCGTCCGATGCATCGCCGACCACACCCCGGAATCCACGTCCAAGCTCCTGCTCAAGCGCGTTCAGTTTTTCCTTCGTCCGGGCGCAGCCCACAACCTGCATTCCGGCGGCAATAAAATTACGTACAGTGGCCTCGCCGATTCCGGATGTTGCTCCCGTCACAATAGCGATTCGTTTTTGATTCTCCGTCATAGTCTCATTTCCTTCGTTTATTTAAGCCATTGGATCCGCGCAGAAATCGCGGCGCTGGCAGGCATCGCACATCGCACCCATCCAGATTTCGTCGTACTGATTCATGATGCCTTCCAGCAGGTCTGACTCGTCGGTAACGATTCCGGATTCAAAGCTCCGACGATTGGAACTTTTGGCGCCAAGCCCGGCACCGGTAAGGTTGGCGGAACCCAGATAGGCCGCGCGGCCATCGACCACGATGGTTTTGAGATGCACCCGCGGACAGATATTCCGTTCCAACCCCTGGATGAGGTTGGGATATTGATCATAATCCTGCCGGAAATTCGGCCCGGGCTCTTTGGCATGTAGCAGCCGAATCGAAACGCCTTGTTCCACGAGGTCGGAGAGAATGCCTAAGAAGGGCCGAAAGTTGCCATGATCGGAAACATGCATGTCTTTGATATCCGCCGTGGCGATCCAAAGGAAGTTCTGCGTTTCGGGAATGAGACTCAGAATAACCTCTTCATAAATTTGCCGATTTTGCACGAATTGCGTCATGGTTCATCCAACGGGAACGTCAGGTTAAAAGCTGATTCAGCGTGAAGCCAACGAGGCAGACGTCGTCGGTAAATTTTTTGGTTCCGGAAAAAGCGAGGGCATCGTCTTTCAGACCGTCGAATACATCAGCGAGCGGTTCCCCGGCCCAACTGTGGGCGGAGTCGAGCAGGCGTTTGCATCCATAGGTATCGTCCATGCTATTCTTC
>CAKZQV010000228.1 GCA_937141895.1 uncultured Verrucomicrobiota bacterium | reverse complement strand
ATCGGGCTCGGCGGTGAGGGCATCGCGGAACTTGCGGAAGGCATGTGCCCAGCAGGCCGCCAGTGTAACACCGGGATGCTTTTGCGCGTAGTTTTGATAGGCTGCATAACCATCGCTTTGCAATATACCGTTAAACCCGGAGATCATTGCATCCACATTCTCATGGCGACGGTTATCGATCCATTTGAGCACCATGGACTGGCCGGGCGCGTAGATCGCCCAGAAGTATCCCTGTCCTTTCCCGGGATTGCGGCCGTTGATGTAAGTGATGAAGGTTTCGTCGATCTGCAGATAGCCGCTCGCCTTGGCCCGCTTCTCAATTAGTTCGTAAATCGGCCGCATCCAATAGGCGAACCGCTCGACGATGTCGCTCTGACTCTGACGGGTGATGTCGGCTCCAAGCCGGGCGAACTTTCGCTCCAGGCGGTAGAGGGTTCCGTGCTCAAGGTATTTGGCTAAAACGATATAAACGGCCAAGCTGATTGAAACATAGCTACTGGAAAAACGGATCGGTGCGGTTGCCATGACCGGTGCGGCATCGCGCTGGTCGCGCCTGAGGTATTTCTTCTGCACGATTTTGCGTCGGCTCAACCGAGTTGGATGGACTAGCACTTCATAAGTTACCACGCCCGGAATCTCCGTCCAGCACTGTGGATCCGCCTGAACTTCTTCGGGAATCAACACGAGCTCTTCGGTTATGGGAAGATTCTCGAACTTCGCTTTGACGCTCACGCGCTTCTTGCCCTTGCGCTTAGTCGTGCTCGAAGGAATCGTCGGGTTCGGCTCGGGTTCTCCATTCGAATCGGATTGTGCATCAGGCTCATCGGGCTCCACGCGAACCGATTCGGTGTGTTTAATATCAAAGTAGCATTGCCGGTCGTCGTCGGGCTTGGCTGGTCGAGCCTGCGCCAGCTCAAGGATCTGAATCTTCAAGCGCAGGTTTTCATTTTCGTCCTCGAGTGCGCGAACCTTTCCCTTCAGGGAAAGGTTCTCTTCGCGCAGTTTCTCGGAGACCTTCAGCATGCAGACGACTCTGAATAAATGTATTCGAAATGTCAATACATTTATTCATTTATTCTGTTTTTTACCGGCAGAACCATGCCCTGAAACTTCCGTCTTTCAGGTCAATTCCGTTGAGAAGCATCGACAAAGCCTCCGGCTTCATCTCTATTGCTCCGCTAGTGGCGTCGGCCGGACCGGGCCACCAGAAGGTTCCCTTTTCGAGTCGTTTTGCAAGAACCCAAAATCCAGTTCCGTCCCAGTAGAGCAGCTTCACCCGATCGCGCCTGCGGTTGGCGAATAGAAACAGGCTGCCATCCATCGGGTTCTTCAACAACTCATGCTTGGCGATCGCATAAAGTCCGTTGAAAGCTTTGCGCATGTCCGTCGGCTCCACGCACAGGTAAATCCGCAGGGAGTTGGCGAAGTTAAACATCGAACACCTCCTGTTTCAGGGATTTGACTATAGAAACCAACTCGGCCGCGCTGCCCGCTCCGCTGACCACGCATTCCAGAGACCCCGTGCGCAAAATAATTTTCAGCGATTCCTGGCGGCTACTGCTTGAAAGTGCGCTCATGCGCACCGGCACGAAAGCAGGCGCATCGGGTATACCGGAGGACTTTGTCGCGGCTCGACGTGACTGACTGCGCCAAGCATACAGGGATTTATGGTTGATCCCGTGCTCGAGGGCATACGCCTTTGCAGATAATCCGCTGCGTTCCCAGCGATCCAGATGATCGTTGCGTGCACGCAGAGTAAGATGCCGACCAGAGGCGCGACGTGGTTTTTGGGTGGGCTGTTTTTCCATGCCCGGTAATCTAAACCAAATTTAACCGGTTGCATAGGGGGTCAATGTTCGGACGATAACGGTTGGGCGACTAGTGCTTAATCCTAAAAATTTTCGTAGCCGAAGTCGCGGAGA
>CAKZQV010000227.1 GCA_937141895.1 uncultured Verrucomicrobiota bacterium | reverse complement strand
ACCCTCGCACCTGCCCGACGAGCTCATGGAAGCCGTCAAAGATTGTCCCCCCGGTATGCTCCAGTTTGAAATCGGCATTCAGACCTTTAACGAAGAAGTCGCTCATCGCATCCAGCGTCCGCTCAACATTGAAAAAATTGAAACCAACATGCGCCGCCTTCGCAATGAAACCGGCGTGCATATTCATTCCGATCTTATCGCCGGTCTGCCCGGCGAAGATCTGGAAAGCTTCGAATCCGGATTCAACCGCCTGCTCGCGCTTAATCCCCAGGAAATTCAGTTGGGCATTCTGAAACGGCTGCGCGGCGCACCCATCGACCGGCATTCCAAGGATTGGAACATGGTCTACAGCCCCCACGCCCCTTACGAAATCCTCAGCACCAGTCTGATTTCTTTCAGCGACATGCAGCGCATCCAGCGATTCGCCCGCTATTGGAACCTCGTCGTCATCAACGGGCAGTTCCTCGATACCGCTCCGCTGATTTGGCAAGGCCGACAGGATGTCGGCGATACGCCCGTACCGCCCGCATCCTGCGGGCCTCCCTCCCCCTTCGCCGCTTTCATGCACTTTTCCGACTGGCTCTATGCTAAAACCAACACCACCGGAAACCTCCACGTCGTTCGACTGGCCAAATTGCTATTGGAATTCCTCTCATCTGAAAAGGGTCTGGATGAAAAAATCGTGGCCGAAGTACTCTGGAATGACTACCAACGCGGTAACCGCCCCGACGTTCCCGGGTTCCTGAAAAAGTTTGGATTCGAAAAACGTGACACACCCGATGCAAAACCCTCTACTCCCATGATGCGACAAAGCCGGCATTTGAAGGACTGAAATAATGGCCACAAAGAAGCACAAGAAACACAAAGGAAAATACCCCTCTAGTCTTCGTGCCTCTTGTGCCTTTTTGTGGCTATAACTTTGATTACACAGGACACGATATGAGCGAAGAAAATAAGAATTGCGGCGGACAGCTGAATCTTTTGGTTCCGACGGAACATGCGGAACGGGTGAGCGAATGGGTGCGCGATGCACTAGGTAAAGAACCCATTGAGGTAACCCATCCCAATGCCGAAACCGCCCAAATTGAAATCTACTTTGATTCGCCCGTCGAAGCCCAGCTTGCGCAGAAATCCCTGCCCGATGATCTGTTCATCCTGCACGCCGAGGCCAAAGAATATAAAGAGCAGGACTGGACCACCTTTTGGCAACACCACTTCCAAACCATGGAACTTGGGCAGAACATTCGCATCGTCCCCGAATGGGAACCGGTTCCGGAGGATGACCGAATAAACATTATCATCAATCCCGGCCTCAGCTTCGGAACCGGCGGACATTTTACCACCAAATTCTGTCTCGAGGCGCTGGAGTCCTCGTTCCAATCATTGGAAATTAATTCCATGATTGATGCCGGGACCGGCAGCGGCATTCTTTCCATCGCCGCCATTAAACTCGGTATTCCGGATGTTGTGGCATTTGACTATGATCCGGTCTGTGTGGATCAGTGCAGCCTCAATGCAAAGCGCAACGACGTGGATGGTAAAATCCATTTTTTCCAGGCCGATGTTCTGCAGCCCGGCTGGAATACCAAACCTGCCGACCTCGTCTGTGCCAATATTCTAACCTCCGTGCTGCTCGAAGCGGCCCCCATGCTCAAACGCGCGGCGAACAAACGACTGCTGCTCAGTGGCATTCGCGAAATCGAGGCCGACGCCGTGGCCGGCACTTTCATGGAACTCGGGTGCAAAGAAGTGTCGCGCGACGGCGATGGCAAATGGTGCGGGATTGTCATCGATGTCTAAAAGATCCAGACAGCCTGTCCTGACATTCACCGGTATCGTTGATGTGGTGACGGTTGGTTTGCTCGTCGCCACCCTCTTTGGCTTTCTGGGACGGGTCCATTGGTTCCTCGATCTGTTTTCGCACTTCCGGGTGCAGTATATGCAGCTCTGTCTTCCCATCATTGGAATTTACCTCTGGAAGCGGATGAATAAAAAGGGCGTGGCGATGATCCTGCTCGCCGCCATCAATTACTCATTCGTTCTTCCACTCTATTTCGGCAAACCCGAAGCTCCAACGAAAAAACCGATCCGTGCGATGCTGATGAATATCAACGCCGGGAACGGCAACACCGAAGAGGTATTAAAGGCCATTGAGCAGGCCGGTCCTGACATTCTGCTGCTCGAAGAAGTCACAACCCAATGGAACCAAGAACTGCAGGTGCTGAACGAGACCTATCCCTATCAGGTGGAACAACCGCGCGACGACTGCTTTGGCATCAAACTCTTCAGCAAACTTCCGCTTTCCAAAAGCGAAGTCGTTGAGATTGGGCAAAGCGGTGTCCCGACCATCCTGACCACCCTTCACACCTCGCAGGGTGAAATTTCATTTATCGGCACGCATCCGCTTCCACCTATTGGAAATTCCTATTCAAAATCACGCAACCTTCAGCTCCAGGCCTTATCCTCAGTGGTCGAAAAACAAAAACATCCGGCCCTGCTGATCGGCGATCTCAACACCACTCCGTGGTCACCGCATTTCCAAACATTGGAAAAAGAGAGCGGATTAAAAAACAGCATGAAAGGTTTTGGCTTTCAGCCGAGCTGGGCGGGCAACTGGTTCATAAAAATCCCGATAGACCATGTGCTGCATGCTGAAGAAATCACGATTCATAACCGCATGCTCGGCCCGAATGTGGGCTCCGATCACCTGCCGGTGATTGTGGATTTCACCTTAAGGTAGGGACAAGTGTCCTCACTTGTCTGCAGATTTCCCCCGGCGGTGCATCCCTACCCCTCATGCACGATATATAGCTGCGTCAGAATAGAATTCTGACCAACCAGTTTTCCAGTAATTGGAAGGGTGGTTCCGATTTTTGCCTGTAGCTCTTCCAATCGCTCGACTGGATACATGACATAGGCCACGACCTTGATTTTTGAATAGGGCCCGGCCAGCGTGCAAATATCGTAGGCGGCTTTGACCCCTTTGGTGTTCGGGAAAATCGGATCATAGCTGAATTTACCTACGCGTTTAAGAGTGCCCTCGCCATGTACCGTTCGGTTTTCATAGTGCTCTTGAAAGGTGGGTCCCGATTTAAGCGAGATGTCTGCGCCGCCGCTATACAAATGTTCTGCAATCGACTGCAAGGAAACAGGGCCAGCCGCAATTACCGGCTTAGATTCTGGCACCGGATCTTCCGAAATTTCATGATCTTCAATTTCTGATTCCGGAATGTGCACGATCCCGGACTCCACGTCTTCAACCTCAACAACCGCCGGTTCTTTTTCAGCTACGCCCCAGGATTCAACAAAATCCTCGCCGGGCGTTTCTTTCACTAAAGGGTTCTTCGGGAAAAAAGGATCCGGCTCCTTTTCCACCGTCAGGATGGGCGTTGCCGAGGGAGCTTCATCCATCTCTAGAATGCGCTCATTTTCCGCGACCGAGGGAGCATTATCCGTCAGATCGTTGGCCACCGAAAGCATGACGTTTGCAGTGTTGTAAATGGTATGCGGACTGGAGTCTTTTCCTGATTTATTCAGCTCCATGATGGTGTTGGTGATTTCAACATCCATATACGATTCAATTAGCTCAACAATCGCGCGGCGGCGTTCCGGCGTCAGAAATTTGATGATGCGATCCGGGTGCTTCCCCCGAATCAGGACGCGATCATCGAATGCGCGGTCGCCCACTTCTATATCCTGCAGACCGTAGAACGCTTCCGTTTTATGCAACGCATTCTGCCGGACAATGCGGAAGTCCGTATGGATGGGGTTGTGATATCGGACTTTATAGCGGGTATAGGTGCTCGTGGTATTGTTATGCGTTCGGGAATAGGTTTCGATATCCACCATATGCCCACCCTTTGAGCCGGAGATTTTTCCGATGGCTCCGAGATCACCGGGAAAGTAGCCAAGCCCCAGCCGTTCCGCCGCCTCGCGCCACATCGCCTGCTTTTCTTTACCCTTCTGTATGAAGGAATAGACGATGGCCCCGCCGACGATGAGAAAAACAATAAACCCCATAATAACTTCCCCGATTTTCAAAAAAGTTTAGAGGATTCCACCCGCGTTCGCCAGAAGGTCTTCTGGATTTCCACTGGTAGGGGCAAGTGTCCTCACTGGCCTGAGGCATCTAAGTCTGCGGAGCCCAGGACGCCCCGGCGGTGCGTCCCTACCTAATAGAAACCGCCGGCATCTGTTTCGAGCAGGTCTTCCGAGATTTCTGTGAGAAAGCGGGAGGGATCGAGGAAAATCATGCCGCCGTCACGCTGACGGCGTACCATCGGCGAGCAGATGAAAAGCTCATCTTCGGCGCGCGTTACGGCCACGTAAAAAAGCCGCCGTTCTTCGGCATCACCATTTTCTTCGACCGCTTTTTTGCTTGGAAACATGTCTTCGTTTACAAACAGAATGAAGACCGCTTTCCACTCCAGCCCTTTGGCCTGATGGACGGTGGACATCCGGATGGCATCGCGCTGCTCCTCTTCGGCCGGCGTGTTCCCGCCATCCATATTGGTGAGCAAGGCAATTTCCTGAAGGAAGGATTCCGTAGAATCAAATTTGACGGTGAAGTCGATCAGTCCATCGATATCCTCCTGGCGGAATTTATGGTTGTCGAAATTCTCGATCATGTATTCCTTATAGAAGGTCTTTACAAAACGGAAGATGATTTCCCCAGGATCGTTCGACAGATTTTCCTCGCGGTAGGCCACGAAAATATCCTGAATCTTTTCCCAGTCTTCTTTCGCGGCGGCCGGCAGTGCGGCCAGCACTTCGGCGCAGGCCTCCGAACGCTGGAGATTTACGCGGCCGCCGAGCTTCTTAAAAATCCGCGACGCGGTTTTGGCTCCAACCTTTGGAAAAAGTTGCACAAGACGGGAGAAGGCCAGCTCGTTGGCCGGATTCACCATCAATTGCAGGGTGGTGCAGACGTCTTTAATATGCGCCTTTTCAAAGAAGCGGACCCCGGAGGTCAGAGCGTAGGCCATGCCCGCGCGGTTGAGCTCCATTTCGAGTTCCATGGCGTGGAAGTGCGAGCGATAGAGCACGCACATATCGGAAAGTGCCAAACCTTTACGTTGCAGTTCATGGGCTTTTTCAATGACATACCGCGCCTGTACGGAACCATCGCGCACCTTCGCCAGTTTTGGCAGCACATCGCTGTCGCGCACCGCCTGCAGCTCTTTTTGAAACTGATCCGGATTTCCGGCAATCACTTCGTTGGCGACATGGAGAATTTCCGGAGTGGAGCGATAGTTGGTCTGGAGCTTGAAGGTCTGCGTTCCGGGATAGGTTTTTTCAAATTCCAGGAAGTTACGAAAGTCCGCCCCGCGCCAGGAATAGATACTCTGGAAGTCATCGCCGACCACCATCAGGTTTCCGTGCGTCTCAACCAGCAGATGCACCAGCTCGGCCTGGATGGCATTGGTATCCTGATACTCATCGACCAGAACATACTTAAACTCTTCCTGATAGTGGTGGCGGATATCCTCATGCTCGAAAAGGAGTTTATGCGCATAAATCAGTAGGTCATCGAAATCCATGGCGTTGGATTCCTTCTTTTTCCGCTGATAGAGATTGTGCGCTTTGATGACGTCGTCGGCCTCGACGTCGGAATACTCAAACTCTTCGTCAATGGCGGCCGTGAGATCTCCCATGCGGCCGGAAACGACGCCGAACAGACTCAACAGCACTTCCGGTTTCGGAAAGTGCTTTTTCTCCACGCCGATTTCATCGATACACGAACGCATCAGCTTTTTGGCATCGTCGGAGTCGAGAATCGTAAAATCGCGGCCGAATCCAAGACGACTGGCCCCCGCCCTTAAAACCCGGTTGGCAAAGGAGTGGAAGGTGCCACTGTCATAACTTCCGAACTGATTACCCACCAGCTGGTGCGTGCGTTCCAGCATTTCCCGCGCGGCTTTATTGGTGAAGGTTAGCAGCAGCACATGATCGGGATGGACCTTCTTTTGCGTCGCCAGATAGGCCAATCGATAAATCAGAGTTCGCGTTTTTCCGGTTCCTGCGGCGGCAATCACCAAGGTCGGGCCATCCGGTGCTCTTACGGCAGCGAACTGCTCCTCATTGAGCTCGTTTTCAAAATCGATGTCGGCCACAAGGTCCACAAAGTCCCGCTTATGTCGCACCGGAGGTTTCCAATCCGTTTCCGGTTTTGCCGTTTTTTCAGGAGGCGTATCCGGCTGGGAAAAGCTGAACCACGAGCGCCCTTTTCCGGAGGTGATAAATTTGATGAACCGGGTACGCGTTACGCCGCGTTTACCCGGCGGAAGCGCCGCGAAATCGAACACCAAAACCGGGACCTTTTTTTCGATATATTCTTTCGCGAGACCCGTACTGGCGGCATCGACGATCACTACTTCTTCATCGTGATAGCTGGTACAATGGAAGCCGACTTCAGCCTGATCAAAATTTCCAAGTTCTATTACCGCTTTGAAAGAAACGAGTCTGGACTCCTGAACCTCGACCTCGGCGTTGTCATAGTGTCCAACCTGCACCGGTAAATAGACAACCCCATTGGTCGATAAATGGCCTTTTAATAAATCGTATACGTTTTTTGAGGTGCCGCCCTCATTGCTCTGTGTTGCATCTGAAATCATGGGCGGAAAACTGCCAGAATGTAGACGATGCTTCCAGCTTCGTTATGCGGGAATGGATATGCTGGTAACGATGCAGATTGTTTCGTTTACGTTCGCACGTCATCCCCCATGAATTTCTTCATGGTGATGGGATCGAGCGTTTGGTCGAGCGAGATGTCCAGAACTTCGAGCATTTCATCGGCCACCAAATCACGGGCCAGGCCGAGGTCTTCGGGTGATGATCCGTCATGAATCATGAGATCATAGATTTTTTTGGCGGTTACATGCTCCGGGGCCTGAAGCAGGACATAGGTATTTTCGCCTTCTACGCCGACCGGACCGAGGAGTTCGGCCTTGGAAAGCACGCCCACGACCTCATTCATCAGACGAATGGGAATATTGTTCTCCCGCGCATAGCCCGTAATGTTCAGCGAGGTTTCCGATCCATGGAAAACCCGGACCGCCTCCTGCATAGCGGAATAGGCCACCCAGAGTTTGGACACCATACTGGCCCTGACGGCCGCCTGCTCCTCGGCATACGTATCCCGATTTTGAATGGCGAAGGCGAGCTCGGCACCAAACAGCAGAATGGTCCAGCTCATCTGCAGCCAGAAGAGGAAGATCGGAATATAGGCAAACGTCCCATAAATCTTGCTCAGACGGGTTACCCCAATCCCCAGCTTAACCATCAGCATCTGCAAAACCAGAGCCAGCAGAGAACTGGTAAACCCGCCAATCAATGCGGCCTTGAAACTGACCTTGGTATTCGGAATAAACATGAAAATCATAATGAACGCCAAGGTCATGATCAGCACCGGAGCCAGCTGTAACACGACTTTAATAACCGGGCCCAGCCAGACATAGTGGTCTGAAAATGTGGCGAGATTAATGGAAATAAAGTTGGCGGTAATCATCAGAATCGGCGTGATGATTAAAACCGAGAGATAGTTCCGGATTCGGTCCATCAGACCGCGGGTGGACTGCACGCCCCAGATTTGATTAATAGACCCTTCAATTTCGCTGAGCAGCTTGAAAATGATGTAGATAAAAATCACACCCCCCAGCGTTCCCAGCGCTCCCATATCCGTTTTTTCAACCAGTTCAATGAGCCGGTTAACGAAGTTTTGGATCTGCGGCATATCCGCCGATTGCTCAATCATCCACTCTTTAGCCGTGGTGAACCCGATGGCGCTGGAGATGGAGAAAATGATGACCAGAAATGGAATCAGCGCCATAAGCGTGGCATAGGTGAGCGCCGAAGCGTGCAATTTGCAACGATCATTCTTCACCCCTTGAAATACCAGATGCATCACCCGCAGTGCTTCAACAGCTAACCGGCTTGATTTTGAGTCATGAACCAGATCGATACGCCATAGATCGTGCTGAAGGAAATTCATGAATTTCTTCACGCGCTCTATGAAAGTTTTAGCCATGCCGCACTCCAGTTCCAATGATTGGAAAAAACCTTACGTCTGTTTCCAATCATTGGAAAGCGGAAACCTTGAATCAGAAACTGAGCGACAATCCGGCATAAGGCCCGCTTTGGACTTCGACGATTCCCTGATCCCAAAGCCATCGGTAGCCAGTGCGGACCTGCAGATAGCGCGCACCCAGGCTCAGGGAAAAATCATAGTCGCGGATCATGATTTCCTCCCAGCGATAATACGCCGGGCGGAATTCCATTCCGACCCACTGCCACGGATTATATTTAATGCCGAAGGTGAACGCTCCGGAAGAATCATTTTCTGCAATGTCGCCGGAATGATGCGCAATTCCCGCGCCGATATTTACCTCAAACGTTCCCGGAATAAAATCGGGCCGAGCGCCGCCATAACGAAGCATTCCGTAATATTGGTGAACATTAAGAGTAAAATCGGCAGT
This sequence comes from uncultured Verrucomicrobiota bacterium, assembly GCA_937141895.1. Lineage (GTDB taxonomy): Bacteria > Verrucomicrobiota > Kiritimatiellia > Kiritimatiellales > Pontiellaceae > Pontiella. The sequence goes on along the minus strand of CAKZQV010000227.1, from coordinate 891 downwards.
ATCAGTATAACGCGTTAAACGGCCATGAAAGGCAAAAAAATTATACCCGGCCTCGATCCGTCCGTCATGGGCATCGACCCCGTCCGCCCACTGGAAATTATAGTCGAAACGCACATTCGGCACCGTCGCCTGACCCCGCTCATGCCGCGGAAAAATGGATCGTTTTCCATCTGCCCAACCCGCCTCGGACCCGTTCATGTTCGCCGCAGGGTCATCATGTTGATAGGCAAATGGGGCTAGGACCAGCCAGCCCCAGAAATCCGACATAAAACCGCCAGACGAAGAACTGCTTGATGAAGGATACGTTCCGGAACCGAAGTTAGAATGGGCAATATCATCATTACCCCCGGACGCTCGTTTCTCGTCCTCCGCCTGCTTTTTCGCCTCCGAACGCTTTTTTATATTCTCTTCGCGCTCTTTGAGCCCGCCCATAGCAGAACACGCCAGCGAAACCGCCAGCGTGCTCGTCCAAAATCGATTCAAATTCAGCGACACGTTTATCCCTGCAGAACCGCTCCATTGCTTGCGTTGGTGGCCATTTTGGCGTAGCGCGCAAGCCATCCGGTGGTGAAGCGCGGTTCCGGCTCCTTCCACTCTAAACGACGTTCGGCAAGCTCTTCCTCGGACACGGCAACCGCCAGCTTGTTGTTCGGGATATCGATTTCGATGATATCGCCTTCCTTCAGCAAGCCGATCGGGCCGCCTTCCGCTGCTTCCGGAGAAATGTGACCGATGCAGGCCCCGTGCGTTCCTCCACTAAAGCGGCCGTCGGTAATCAGCGCCACGCTGTCGCCAAGCCCCTGCCCCATGATGTAGGAGGTCGGCGCGAGCATTTCCTGCATGCCCGGCCCGCCCTTCGGACCTTCGTACCGAATAACCACCACGTCCCCG
>CAKZQV010000226.1 GCA_937141895.1 uncultured Verrucomicrobiota bacterium | reverse complement strand
TCCGGATGCAGTTTGGACGGCCTGATCGGTGAAGACCACAATCCTGAAACCCATCTGATTCCCCTGGTTCTTGAAGCTGCGGCCGGCACCCGGGAACACATTTCCATTTTCGGAACCGACTACCCCACCCCCGACGGCTCCTGCATCCGCGATTATATTCACGTGAATGACCTGGCCCGGGCACATATCCTGGCAATCGACAAACTGGCCGCCGGCGCGGACTCCTTCCAGTGCAACCTCGGCACCGGCATCGGCGTTTCCGTCAAAGAACTCATCGCCGCCGCCGAACGGGTCACCGGCAAAACCATTCCCGTGGTCATGGCCGACCGACGAGCCGGCGATCCGCCTGAACTGGTCGCCGCGCCCGCAAAGGCAAAAGAACTTCTCGGCTGGGAAGCAGAATACAAAGACCTGGACAAAATTCTCGAAACCGCCTGGGCCTGGACGAACGGACCCAAGAAAGGGCATTATTAACCCAGAGCGAAATTCATCGTTCTGCGTTCAGAGTTTCGCTTTTAGGCGGTTTCATCCGGAGCGTTTATGCCCAGGGGTTACGCCCCCTGTTTCTCTTTTCGCTGAGCCCCATGCCGTACGAATCCAGTTCACTGATACCCGTCCCGCCTGAAGCGCTGATTAAGAAACCGCCCGAAGGCGGAACTCGAAAATACTTCACCAAATGCAATCGACATCATAGCGCTGCATCTCCTCATCGGAGGTCAACAAAACTAACTGTTCTGATTTCGCCTGTGCGATTAATAATCGATCAAAAGGATTTTTATGTAGGATTGGCAGTTTACGATACGCATCCAGATGATTCAGCTCAATCGAAAGTCGTTCATATCCAAAATCAAATATTGCTGAACAAAAGTTGTCGGGAAGAAACAGTTTTTGAATGTTTTGTTTAATGGATATTTCCCACAAAGTTCCCGAACTTACAAAAAGTCTGTGTTGATCACTTTCGAGAATTTCACGAACCCGATCGCTTAGTTTTGCTGATTCAGAAGTCGCCCATAATAATGTATGGGTATCTAAAAGGTAGTTGGAAGCTTTCAATCCAACATTCCAAAGGCACGGGCTTCTTCTTCACCCCAATCTTCGTAATCCTCGGAATATGAAATTTGCCCTTCAAAGGCACCTATTCTTTTCACGGAAGGAACGTCTGCCTTGTAAGGGGTCAACTTCACCATCGGCTGACCATTTTTTCCAATGACTACCATTTCACCGGTTTCCATGACCTGTTGAACCAATGACGATAATTGCGCCTTGCTTTCTGTAATAGTATACGTTTTCATACAAGAAGTAAACCAGACCAGACCAGGTTTGTCAATCTCACCAAAACTATACATTTACCTGTGTTAAATTCCGGTCATCTGTGGTTTAAGTGCATTATGAATTTAGAAGAAAAAACATTATCAAAAGAAACCCTGTTCAAAGGCATTGTTTTTGATGTGGAACGAATAAATGTGGCGCTGGGAGACGGGTCCCATTCCAAACGCGATGTGGTCCGTCATATTGGGGGCGTCGGTATTTTGGCCCGGCGGGCCGACGGAAAATTTCTGTTGGTGAAACAATACCGAAAAGCGGTGGAATCCCTGTCTTTGGAAATTGTGGCCGGTATGCGGGAGTCCAATGAGACTCCGGAAGTAACCGGAAAACGGGAGCTCGAGGAGGAAACCGGTTATTCAACTCCTGAACTGATCTACCTGGGAAAATTCCTCCCCTCCCCCGGCTACACCGATGAAGTGGATGAATTGTTTTATGCGGAGCTGGATCAGGCGGAAAAAGGCCTGAAACTGGATTCGGATGAGCGGCTGGTAGTAGAAGCTTTCAGCACCCACGAAATAAGCCAACTGATCCGCGAACAGAAAATTATCGACGGCAAAACCCTTACAGCCTGGTTTTTGGCAAAAGACAAAGGACTGATATGAATTCGATCGATTTTGCATCCGAACTGAATGACGAACAATTGGCCGCCGTGCAGGCCGGAGATGGACCCGTACTGATCATCGCCGCCGCCGGTACCGGCAAAACCCGCACCCTGATCTATCGGGTGGCCTGGCTGGTGGAAAAAGGAATTCGC
>CAKZQV010000225.1 GCA_937141895.1 uncultured Verrucomicrobiota bacterium | reverse complement strand
AACAGTTGATGATGGGAAAAGCGATGCTCCAACATCCGGATACCCTTCAAACCGTTCTCACACCGCACACATACGCAAGTCTCCAAAAGCTCGCCACCGATGCCGGCCTGCCTATTGTTGCGATGCAGCAGTTTAAACCCTGGTTTGCCACCATGACGCTGACTCTGTTAAAAATGAAAAAAATGGGGTTGGATGAAAATCTCGGGCTCGACCGTTACTTCTATGACAAAGCGAAGGCCGACCAAAAGACGATTAAGGGACTCGAATCCGTCGACTTCCAAGTGGCGCTCCTCGACAGTCTTTCCAAGGAAAATCCGAACGATTTTGTAGAGAGATCTCTGTCCGAACTGGAGCATCTTGAAGATGACCTCAACCAACTCCTGAACGCTTGGGAAGCCGGTGACCTCCAGACCCTGGAAACCCTCATCAATAAAGGCTTCAAGGAATTTCCGGGTCAGTACGAAAAATTTATTACCGATCGAAACAAGGCCTGGGTCAAACAGCTCGGAGATATGCTGAAAAGGGGCGAAACCCACATGGTCGTCGTCGGCGCCGGTCACCTGCCGGGCGAACAAGGCGTAATCAATCTGCTCAAGAAAAAAGGCTATGCCATCGAGCAACTGTAACGTGATACGTGAGCCGTGAATCACGGCTCACGTTTCAATCGTCACGCCTCACTCCCCGAATTCCGCCATCATAAAGGTATGATCCGACGGTTTTTCCTTTTTCCGCGGCTCCAGATCGATATCGCAGGAGCTACTTTTTTCGGTCAGCGGGTCGGTCGTCAGCACATAATCAATACGCCAGCCCATATTCCGCTCAATCGCATTTTTCACCCGGTAATCAAAAAAGGAGTAGATCTCCTCGTCCGGATGGTGTTTCCGGAACACATCCGCAAAACCGAAGGAACAGACATCCAGAAAGGCATTATGCGCATCGATGTGATAACACGGATCATTCTTTTTTCCGGCCGGGTTATTCACATCGATCGGTTCCACAGCAATATTGATATCCCCGATCCACGCCAGCGGCTGATCCGCGGCATATTCCGCCTCAAACATTCGTTTCAGCCGCGCGTACCAGCCGAGCTTATATTTATACATCACATGATCAATCGCTCGACCCTGCGGCACATAGGTATTCACAACCGAAACACCGTCGACCACCGCACGAACCAAGCGTGTTTCATCGGCGGGTCCGCCATCATTAAATCCGAACTTCACATCCTGGGGCTCGCTGCTGCAGATCAGCGCCACGCCGTTGTAGGATTTCTCGCCTTTAAACACCACATGGTACCCCGCCTTTTCGATCGCCTCTCGCGGAAAATCCTCGTCCTGACACTTGGTTTCCTGAATGCCCAGAACATCCGGCTGATGGTCTTCCAGCCATTGGAGGAGAATCGGCAGGCGCGACCGGATGGAATTCGCATTGAACGTTGCAATCTTCATGGTGTCTTTTCCGTTAATTAAAATTGTACGCGCGATGAAGTCGGATAGACTCCTGCGTGTCAAGAGGCATCAAATATCATGATGAAATTACGCACTATTCAAACCGTTCTGGCCGGGTTCCTATTGATCCTGTTTTCGGGCTGCACCCCATCGCCCCCCGAAGCCACCCCCGCAACCCCGGCTGAAATCGCCGCACAAATCCAGGGAGCAAAAAAGCTCACCATGGTCCATATCTGGGCCACGTGGTGCGATCCCTGCCGCGAGGAATTCCCGGAGCTAGTTCACATAATGAAAGAATTCCCCGAATTGGATGTGATTTTGGTCTCCGGGGACGACCCCAAAGATCTGCAACCCGTGAACCATTTTCTCGTGGAATATGAATCCCCCGTCGGCAGTTGGGTATCCACCGAGCTGAACCAGAAATTTATCGAAACATTTTCCCCGAACTGGGCCGGTTCCCTGCCCTCCACCTTTTTTTATCGCGATGGAAAACTGGTAAGCGAATGGGAAGGAAAACGAACCTTCGATGAATATAAGAAAACCATCGAATCACTCTTAAAATAACAAAGGAGCTCATCATGAAGACACTTCCAATGCTTGGAATCCTGCTGACTGCAGGCCTGGTCACATCCGCATCAGCACTCAAAATCGGCGACGAAATAGTCGATACACACGTTAAAATGCAGAGCGTCGACAACGCCACTCTTACGCTTTCTGAGCTGAAGGGCGAAAAGGGAACCCTGATCATTTTCACCTGCAACAAATGTCCGTTTGTTCAGGCCTGGCAGGATCAAATGGTCGATATTGCCAAAATGTCCAAAGAAAAAGGCCTCGGCGTTGCGTTCATTAACTCCAACGATCCTTCCGTCAAAGGCGACACCCTGGAAAATATGAAGGCCTTTGCTGAAAAAACCGGTTACGCCTGGCCCTACCTCCAGGACGCGACCTCCGACGTGGCGCGTAACTTCGGAGCAACCAAAACGCCGGACGTCTTCCTGTTCGACGCCGATGACAAGCTCGTCTACAAAGGCGCCGTAGGCGAAGGTGGACGCAACGTGGGCGAAGAAATCTGGCTGAGAGACGCCATCGACGCCCTGCTCGCCGGCGAGGAAATCAAAAACCCCGAAACCAAAGCCGTCGGCTGCAGCATCAAATTTCGCTAAAAACTTCCAATCATTGGAAGAGCCGTCCCGAGACTTCGGGACGGCTTTTTTTATGGATTGCCCTCGCCGCCTGAATCGGGGATAAAGGGCGCGGCTTTTTCCAATGGTTGGAAAATTATGAAATACGCACGACGAGATACGTACTAATGGCAGAAGAAATCAAGACTACCAATTTTATCCACGACATCATCGATGCCGACATCGCCGAGGGCAAACACGAGACCATCGTCACGCGTTTCCCGCCCGAACCCAACGGCTATCTGCACATCGGCCACGCCAAGGCCATTACCCTTGATTTCGGAACGGCTCAAAAATACAACGGCCGCTGCCACCTGCGCTTCGACGACACCAATCCGGAAGCCGAGGACATCGAATACGTCAACGCCATTCAGGAAGACATCAAATGGCTGGGCTTCGACTGGGGCGAAAACCTGTTCTGGGCCTCCAACTATTTCGACACGATGTATGAATATGCCGTGCGCCTGATTAAAAAAGGAAAGGCCTATGTCTGCCACCTTTCCTCGGAAGAATTTAAGGACTACCGCGGTGCTCCCACCGAGCCCGGCAAAGAACCGCCCGGACGCGAACTGTCCATCGAGGAAAGCCTCGAGCTTTTCGAAAAAATGAAGAATGGTGATTTTGAAGACGGGGCCTGTGTCCTGCGCGCCAAAATCGACATGACCTCGCCCAACCTTCATCTGCGCGACCCGGCGATTTACCGCATCAAACGCGCTCACCACCATAACACCGGCGACAAATGGTGCATCTATCCGATGTATGACTTCGCCCACTGCATCGAAGACTCCATTGAAGGCGTCACCCACTCCATGTGCACCATGGAATTCGAGGTGCACCGTCCGCTCTACGACTGGATTCTGGAAGAACTGGATGTATTCCATTCCCGCCAGTTTGAATTTTCAAAATTGAACCTGACCTATGTCGTACTCAGTAAACGCCGCCTGTTGCAGCTGGTGAACGAAGGTTATGTCACGGGCTGGGATGACCCCCGTATGCCGACGCTCTGCGGAATGCGCCGCCGAGGCTTCACCGCCAACGCCATTAAAAAACTCTGCG
>CAKZQV010000224.1 GCA_937141895.1 uncultured Verrucomicrobiota bacterium | reverse complement strand
ACCTTGTTTTTTGCCGGGACTGGAGTGGGCGAAGGCTGAGTATGATTCGGCGCATGGAAAAATTTCCAGCCATTGGAAACGGAGCAAAGATTCTGTTGTCTGGAAGGTGACCGTTCCGGAGGGCACCTCCGCCCGCGTTGAGCTGCCTCCGGCGAAGCGTGTTTTACTGAATGGGGCATCGGCTTCACTCAATAAATTGAAGTTGGATGCAGGGGAATGGGTTTTTGAAATCACGGAATGATCTGAACGAAGGTTGGAACAGGAGCGGAGACATTCTTGTCCTCGTCGGGGGCTGGAAAGCCCCCGCTCCGTTAGATAAGGAAAATGTTGAATGAAGAACTTGAAGTTTCTCCTCTTGGTTGTGGCCATGGTTTCCACGGTGGCTGCCAAACCGATGAACGTGGTGTTTATTCTGGCCGATGATCTGGGCTGGAGCGATATCACGCTGTATGGAACGACGGAGTTGTATGAGACGCCGAACTTGGAGCGGTTGGCGAAACGCGGCATGACGTTTACGCAAGCCTATGCTGCCAGTCCGATCTGTTCGCCGACGAGGGCTAGTATTTTGACAGGGCGCAGCCCGGCGCGTACCGGGTTCACGGCACCATCCGGCCATAAAAAGAATGAAGTTCTCTTGAAACCCGAGCTGAAGGAAAGCGGGGCCCCCTATAAATCCATGCAGCTCCATTCTGTGAGCCGGCTTGATACGCAATATAAAACCCTTGGTAAAATGTTGAAGAACAGGGGCTATTCTACCGGGCACTTTGGGAAATGGCACCTGGGTTGGGAGCCTTACAGTGCGCTGGAGCACGGGTTTGATATCGATATTCCGCATCATTCGGGGCCGGGGCCGTCTGGCGGTTTTGTTGCCCCATGGAAGTACGATAATTTAAAGGCTAATTACCCGAAGGAACACATTGAAGACCGGATGTCTGAAGAGGCGCTGACTTGGTTGAAATCGGTTCCAGATGATAAACCCTTTTTCATGAACTATTGGCAGTTTTCGGTGCATGCGCCGTTTGATGCGAAGGTGGAACTGATCGAAAAATACCGGTCAAAAATCGATCCGGATTCTCCGCAGCGTTCGGCGATTTATGCGGCGATGGTGGAATCGATGGATGATAGCGTGGGAACGCTGCTCGACGCGGTGGATGCCGCGGGCATTGCCGACAACACCGTGATTATCTTTTTCTCCGATAACGGGGGGAACATGTATAACCTTCCGGAGGGCGTGCCGCAGACCAGCAATGCGCCCTTGCGTGGCGGAAAATCGACGCTGTATGAAGGCGGCCTTCGTGTGCCGTGCGTGGTGGTGTGGCCGGGGGTGACCGAGCCGGGCAGTCGCTCGGATGAAATCATTCAGTCGATGGACTTTTATCCGACCCTGATGAGTATGCTGAATATTCCGATGCCCAAAGATTATGCGGTCGATGGCATCGATATTACACCGGCCCTGAAAGGCGGCGCACTGGATCGCACGGATATTGTTTCCTACTTCCCGCACTTTTCAAAAGGGGTTCCGGATTGGATTCCGCCGGCCGTCACGATTCGTTCCGGCGACTGGAAACTGATTCGAATGTTCTATGAGGGCGAAAACAATGCGCATCGCTATATGCTCTATAATCTGAAGGAGGATATCGGTGAAACGAAGAATCTGGCATCCAACTATCCTGAAAAAGTTCAGATGCTGGACCGGAAGATTGAAGATTACCTGAAAGAAACGCAGGCCTTTGTCCCACCGCCGAATCCACATTTTGATCCGAAACAATATGCGCCAGAGAAATACGGAATTTCCACCCGGAAAATTCGTAAGCAAAAGGCTTCTACACCCAAGAACAAGGGATCGAAGATTGACGGATGGCAGGCGGGGGGCACGTGCTCCATCAGCAAGGGCGAAGACATGCTGGTGATTAAGAGTTCCGGCCGAGATCCGTATATTACGCTCAGGGGCCTGGCGAAGACGGAGGGCGGGCCGTTTACGGTGAGCCTGCGGATGCGGGCTCCGGGGTCGCAGGAAGGAACGGTGTATTATAATGAGCCGGCCAGCGGTGCGTGCACGGCTTCATTTGCTTTGAATGGCGAGAGTGAGTGGCAGGAAGTAAAAACACAGATTGCGGAAACATCGATCAACGGGTTGCGCCTGGATCCTTCTAGGGCAGCGGGAACAGTTGAAATCGACTGGATCCGTCTTTTAGATCAATCGGGAACACTGATAAAGGAATGGAATTTTTAATGAAACGATACCTGACTTCGATTTGTATTTTTTGCGCGGCGGCTGCTTTGGCAGCGCCCAAGCCGATAAATGTGGTGTTTATTCTGGCCGATGACCTCGGTTGGGCGGATACCACGCTGTATGGCCAGACGAGTTTATACGAAACACCGAATTTGGAGCGACTGGCTAAACGGGGCATGACGTTTTCGCGCGCCTATGCCAACAGTCCGCTCTGCTCGCCGACGCGTGCGAGTATTCTGACGGGCCAGACACCGGCGCGGCATGGATCGACGGCCCCGCAGCATCACCAGAAAGAGATCCGGCTGAAAGCGAAAGCGGCCAAGGCGAGTGCTCCCGGCAATAAAGCGACGGTTCCGGCTTCTGCAACACGGCTTGATACCAAACTTCCAACCCTTGGAAAGCAAGTAAAGCAGGCGGGTTACGCCACGGGCCATTTTGGGAAGTGGCATCTGGGCTTTACACCTTTCACGCCCTTGCAGCATGGATTCGATGTGGATCTTCCGCATTTTCCAGGGCCTGGGCCGAAAGGTTATATGGGCCCTTGGAAATATTTAAAGCTCGAGTCGAAGGATCCCAACGAACACATCGAAGATCGCATGGCCCAAGAGGCGATCTCGTGGATGAATTCGGTGAAAGATGAAAAGCCGTTTTTCATGAATTACTGGATGTTTTCGGTGCACGCGCCGTTTGATGCCAAACCGGAGCTGATAGAAAAATACCAAGCGAAGATCGAAGCCGATGATCCCCAGCGTTCCCCGGTCTATGCCGCGATGGTGGAATCTATGGATGATGCGGTGGGCACGTTGTTGGATGCGGTCGACCAAGCCGGTTTAACGGACGAAACGATCATCATCTTTACCTCCGATAACGGGGGCAACATGTATAACACGGTCGACGGCACAACGCCAACCAGTAATACGCCGTTGCGCGGGGGGAAAGCCACGATGTTTGAGGGCGGAATTCGTGTTCCGACGGTGGTGGTGTGGCCGGGCGTGGTCAAGCCGGGAAGTCGCTCGGATGAACTTATTCAGACGAGCGATTTTTATACGACCCTGCACAGCATGCTGAACATTCCGATGCCGAAAGATTATGTGGTGGACGGCATCGATATTACGGGCGCGCTTAAAGGCGGTTCGTTAAATCGCCGGGGCATCATCACTTATTTTCCGCACAGCCCGCCAGCGCCGCCGCACTGGCTTCCGCCATCGGTTTCGGTTATTTCCGGCGACTGGAAATTGATTCGTCTGTTTCATCAGGGCGAAAACGGCGCGCACGATTATCTGCTCTATAATCTGAAAGACGATCTGGGCGAAACAAACAACCTGGCGAAGTCGAACCCGGAAAAGGTGCAGATGCTGGATCGCATGATTCAGAACTATCTCGATGAGGCTCAGACCGTGGTGCCGGTGCCGAATCCAAAGTTTGATCCGGCCAAGTATCATCCGGAACTGATCGGGGTTCCGAAAAAGAAGCAGAAGAAAAAAGCTCCGAAGAAAAACGAAGCGAAGGCGGAGAAAAAATGAAGATGCTCACCATGATGTTGGGCGTGGCGTGAGGTCTGGCATCGGTGGCTTGTTCGTCGCGCAGTATCTATTTTGGCGCGTGCGCGTTTGGACGGATGACGCTACATAACCCGGTTCCTGGAGCGATCCGGCGACTTGGGAAATGGCAGGTTGAGCTGGGTCTGAAATAGAAAAGGAAATTTAACATGCGTTTCTCAACGGATGGAGGTCGGATGAAAAAAATGAATGCAGTGCTGAGCGGAATTATGGTGGCCGGGTGTGCCAGCGTTAATGCCGCAAACCCGATCATTAAAGATCAAGGGGTGAACGATCCTCATATTCGTATTTTTAACAACCGGGCCTACCTCTCCGCGACGCATGATCATTCCATTATGGATAAGCGGTTCAGGATGGATGATTGGTGGTTGTGGTCGTCGGATGATCTGGTGAACTGGAAACTCGAAAGCGTGCTGGACCCGAAGGATACGTATATCGGCAAGCCGTTTAAGCAGTGTTGGGCGACCGATATCGCATATCGAAACGGAAAATATTACTGGTATTTTTCGGAAGGGAATCAGCGGGCCGGAGTGGTGGTTTCCGATTCGCCGGCCGGGCCGTGGATTGATCCGTTGGGCAAGCCGTTGCTGGATTCCGACCTGACGCCGACCGATGAATATGACATGGGGATTCTGGAGGATGCTAACGGCGACTTTTACATCGTGTTCGGGGTGTGGGATTATTATATCGCCAAGCTGAATGAAGATATGATTTCTCTGGCGGAAGTGCCGCGTAAAATTGAAATCAACAATCCGCGCGGGCCGTATAATCTGGATGGCACCAATGAGAAGAAACCGACCGACGATAAGCCGTTTCTGCATATCTATAACGGGAAGTATTATTTATCGTGGGGCGCGTTCTATGCGATGTCGGACAGTTTGTATGGGCCGTACGACTACAAAGGCTGCATTATCGAGGAGGATAGTTTTGCCGAAGGGTACGATGCGCCTACCTGGCCGACGGGTTTTCGACAGGGTCGTCACGGTTCGTTCTTTGAATGGAATAATCAGTGGTATTATGCATATTGCGATATGAGCCAGACCGGAAGCCGTTATTTTCGCGATACGTTTATCAGTTATATTCACTATAAGGAAAATGGTGAGATGGCGGCGATCCGCGTGGATGGTGTTGGGGTTGGCGAATACGACGCGGATCAAGGACGGGTTGAAGCGGAGGATTATTTTGCAGCATCCGATATTGCTAAGAAGGAACTGGCGGACGGCGGATTCGCGGTTACAGGCATTGGAAGTGGCGACTATCTGATATTTCCTCATATCCGCGGGCTGGAGGGAAAGACATCGATTGAATTTGAAATCGCCCCAAAGGCCGATGGGAAAATTGAACTTCGCAGGGATGGTCCGACCGGGAAACGGTGGGTCAGCTACGACTTTTTAGCGACGAAAGCCGGACGCGGTTTTGTGAACGTCGGTGGCGATTTGCCTGCACTTCGGGATGCCGAGAGCCTCTGTCTGGTTTTTAAAGGCGAGGACGGCGAGCTTTTGGATGTGGATGCTTTTACTTTTAAGTAGATCAATGATGCGTTTTCTTATTTTAGGACTACTTGCGGGATTGTTGACCGAGACCTTTGCGGGGGCTGAGCCTCCTTTTAAGGTGTATCAATTTGATCGGGATCAAATCCCTCGGATCGACGGGGACGCAGCGGATTGGACGATGGTGCCGGAAAGCTATGCCATTGGATCGAACGAGCTTAAAGACACGTTGCGCGGTACGGAGAATGATCCGAAGACCTTGGATGTGAGCGTGAAGGTCGGCTGGGTGAAAGGGCTGAATCGGCTCTATTTTCTGTACGAAGCCTATGATGATTATTGGGACTTCGGGATGCCGGGCATGCATAACGATATTCTGGAAGTGATGGTGGATGGTGATGCGTCCGGCGGGCCGATTACAGCGGCGGTGGATCCGAAGGTGAAATTCAGAAGCTGGGAAGGCCATTTGATGCAGGGGGTTCAGGCGCAGAATTATCATATCTTTACTCCGTCGGTGGAAAAAAACTGGGCGATGGTCTGGGGCTGTCAGCCATGGGCGCTGGAGTTTCCGTGGTCGAACGCCGCACAACATTTTAATTTTAAGCATGGCGAACCGGGACGCTACACGTTGGAGTTTTGGATCACGCCATTCGATCATGCGCCAATGGAAGGGCCGAAAAAGGCGAGGGTTTCGCAGCTGACGGAAGGTCGGGAAATCGGCCTGAGCTGGGTGGTGCTGGATTATGACGATGAGAAGGCCGGGAAAAACGGATACCGCTCTTTTAATAATCTTTCTGATCAGACGATCGTCCACAGCGATGCGGATCAATTACGCCGTTTCACCTTGATGCCGCAGGAAGATGAGGCGTTGAGGGCGCAGTGGAGTTTTTCGATTCCGGACCCAGCTTCGCGCCGGGTTGTTTTTAAGGATGAATCGACGGGGGAAGTTGAACACTGGCTGTGGGATTTTGGGGATGGTACGACATCGACCAATCAGCATCCGGTGCATGTATATGCCGAGGGGGGGCTTCGGTATGTTGTTTCGCTTCGTGTCGGAAATGCGTCGGCATCGAATCGATTTTCGAGAGTTTGGGAAGTGTGTCTTCCATAGGTTGGAAAAGTTAGGGGTGTGTTATGAAATATTGGATGAGTTGTTTGCTGTTCTTGTTGTGTTGCTGCGGTCTTGCGCAGGCTGTTCCAAATGAAAATCATCTGGATCCGGAGTTGATTGGTGAAAAATGGTCGGTGAGCAGCGAATTTAAGCTGGCGGAACATACGCTGGCGGCGGGACAGCCGATCTATACGGATCGCGATTATACGTTTACGGAAATTCCTGATGTCCTGAAGGGGGCGTCGTATGTTCTGACGCGGATGGCATCCAAAGGAATTGCTCCTGACGTGGAGCAGTGCCAGCTGGTGTTGAAAAAGAAAGCCGATGTCTGGGTTGGATTTGATCACCGCGCCACGCAATTGCCGGCCTGGCTGAAGAGCTGGGAAAAGGTGCCGGGTCAGGTTTTGGGCGAAGGTAAATGTAATTTTACGCTTTGCAAAAAAACGTTTTCGGCGGGCGAAGTGATTTTGTATGGAAACCGGGCGCCGGCTTCGGCTGCGATGTATACGGTGTTTATTTCCGCGCCGGGGGTGGACATTGCATCGGTTAAGCAACACGCTGCCGGGGTGGTCGTTCGTCCGCTAAAAATTACGAAACCGGTTTTTAATCACGCGCCGCAGTTTAACGAATTTTTCACGCCCGAAATGGAAGAGGCGGTGGAAGCGGTGCTTCAGCAGATGACCGCCGAGGAAAAGATGAAACTGGTGAATGGCGATGTGGAAGGGCGCGGCCCGAAACATCGCGGGTCGGCAACGATCGATCGGCTGGGTATTGGAACCATGGTCTTCTATAACGGGCCGCGTGGTTTTCAGGTTGGCCGCAAAAGTACGCTGTTCCCCTGTGGTACCGGACAGGCGGCGGCGTTTGATCCTGCCAATACTGAAAAGATCGGCGGCGCGATTG
>CAKZQV010000223.1 GCA_937141895.1 uncultured Verrucomicrobiota bacterium | reverse complement strand
TGTATGCCGATGACACCATTCCGCACGCCAAGACCGATACCCCCGAACAGTTTATGGATCTACCCTCGTTTTTCAGGTACAATATGGGCCGGGACCCGGGGAGGGCAGATGAACTATAAAAAAAAGTCCGAAAATCTATGCCTATTTCGTCTAGTTATTCGATGAGTATACATAAAGTGATTGTGGGGCGGCACATTGGCCGCGGAGTTGTGGGCTTGTAATCGTGCAGTCTACCGGTCAATAGGTTGACCTTGTTGCGATAAAACGATGGAGAAAAAATGCAGAGTAATATTTTAACGATGCTGATGGTCGGTGTGGTGACGATCACTGGATGGGCCCATGGCAACGGTCGGGTTTCCGCTTTGGAATTTGCGGTTGAAAAAGGGTTTTATAAAGATCAGGGCAAATGGCTGGCGGTGCATCCGGATAAAGCCAAGGTCGGTGTGGCCAGCTTGGTCTTTCCATTCCGTGATGGGGTCTATGATGTCACCGTGGAAATGGTGGGCGAAAATGACGGGCAGTCTTCATTTGAGGTTTTAGTTGAGCAGCAGAACTTGGGGAAACTGGTCTGTCCGCCGAGCGAGCAGTCTTTCGAGGAAGGTCCCGATTTTTCCAAAGGTTGGAAAAAGGTGGAAATTCGCGATGGCGATATTGTGAAGGTGAAAGGAACGATTGCCTCGGCCGATGGCAAGGAATGGAGCCGCGCGCGCTGGGCGGGTCTTGTATTCACTCCAGTCGATGGTGGAGCCCCTCTGGTTGAAGTAGAAAAGAGTGCGCCGAAGAAGACCGAGACGATGGTTCCATTATTTGGAAAACGTCAACCCGATGGCGACGGCTCCGTGCTGATTTCAGGTGAACAGAAAAAGTGGCACAATGTGGTGCTGACGCTGGATGGTCCATTCGCGCACGAGCTGGATAATCAACCGAATCCTTTCGTGGATCGTGAAATGAATGTGGTGTTTACGCATGAGTCCGGTGCTCCTGAATACAAGGTGCCGGGCTATTTTGCGGCGGATGGACATGCCGGAGAAACATCAGCCGAGTGTGGCACCAAGTGGCGGGCGCATCTTTCTCCGGATAAAACCGGGCGGTGGAATTATGTCATCGATTTTAAAGGCACTGATTTTGACGGAAAAACCGGATCGTTCCATGTTGCGGCATCGGATAAAACGGGCCGGGACTATCGTGGAAAAGGGCGGTTGCAATATGTTGGCACACGCTATCTTCAGTTTGCGGATTCAAAAGAATGGTTTCTGAAGGCGGGCGCGGATGCGCCGGAAACGCTGTTGGGCTATGCCGATTTTGACAATACGGTGGCCATGAAAAAGAACGTCCCTCTCAAAACCTGGGACGCGCATTCCAAGGATTGGAAACCGGGTGACCCCACCTGGAAAGACGGCAAAGGTAAAGGGTTGATTGGTGCGATTAACTATCTGGCCGAACAAGGCGTGAATGCCTTTTCTTTCCTAACCTATAACGCCGGTGGCGATGGCGATAACGTCTGGCCGCACGTCAGCCGCGACGATAAGTTGCACTTTGATTGTTCCAAGCTGGATCAGTGGGGCACGGTCTTTAATCACGGAACTGCAAAGGGCATGTATCTTCATTTTAAATTGCAGGAAACGGAAAATGATGATCTGAAAAGTAAAAGTAAAAGCGGACCGCCCCAGGCATTGGATGCCGGTGGATTCGGTCCTGAGCGGAAAGCTTATCTGCGGGAAATGATCGCGCGCTATGGGCATAATCTTGCACTGAACTGGAATGTCGGCGAAGAAAATACGCAAAGCCGTGATCAGCTGGAACCGATGATTTCCTACATTCGGAAAACCGACCCTTATGGTCATAATCTGGTGCTGCATACCTATCCGAATGAGCAGGACAAGGTATATGGTTGGTTTATGGGCCGTAAAGATATGCTGTCCGGTGTTTCGATTCAAAACAGCGATGTGGCCCGGACGCATACCGATACTTTGAAATTGGTCACACGATCTGAAGCCTCTGGACATCCATGGGTTGTCGCTTTTGATGAAGCAGGAAATGCGCAGGTTGGAACACCACCGGATCCGGATTGGCCGGGCGTAGCGGAGGCCCGGAAAAAAATCAAAGCGGGTAAGCGAAAGGTCAAGGCCCCGACGATTCATGATATTCGTGCGCAGGTTCTTTGGGGCACGCTGATGGCCGGAGGAACCGGCGTGGAGTATTATTTTGGTTATCAGCTTCCAGAAAATGACCTGTTGGCCGAAAATTGGCGCAGCCGGGCAAAAACGTGGAACTTCAGCCGGATTGCACTGAACTTTTTCAAAGACCATCAGATTCCCTTCGTTGAGATGCAAAATGCGAATGCGCTGATAGGTAATGAGAAAAACGATAACCAGGGATATTGCCTGGCCAAGAATGATGCGATCTATTTGGTTTATCTGCGGACGGTGAAGGACACGATGCTTGATCTGTCGGATGCATCCGGCTCATTTTCTGTGGTGTGGTTCAATCCGCGCGCTGGCGGTGAACTAGTTGAAGGTTCGGTGAAATCTGTTCAGGGGGGTGCTGTTGTCTCTCTTGGAAATCCGCCCGTGGATGCCGATGAGGATTGGGTTGTTTTGGTTCAAAAATAATGGAGAAATTTGTGATGAAAAAAATAGTCATGAGTGTGTGTCTTACGCTGTGTTGCAGTGTCTTTGCCGGCGAGGTTTTTGAGGGAAAAAATGGCCTGGTGATTATGGAGGTGGAATCCACAACATCCTCCAAGGGGAAGTGGAAAGAGATGAAAACGATTCCCGGCTATACGGGCGAATGTCATTTCGAGTTCACCGGAAATAAACCGGCCATGGGGCCGCCGAAAAATCCGCTGAAATATGAATTCACGGTCGACAAGGAGGGCGTCTACGAGCTGATGATCCGTTGCCATAAGCGCTTGGCCGGTGAAGAGAAGGATAAATGTAACGACTGTTACGTCCGGTTGGAAGGTGACTTTGAGAGCGCGGGTGAAACGCCGAAAAGTATATTGGGAGAAGATACCAAGTTTTTTGGGGGGAGTGCCAAGGGATGGGGCTGGACCGACCGGCTGGATGTGAAACATAAAAAATGGCCGGCGGTCTATACGTTGAAAACCGGAGAAAAGTATACCTTGGTTATTTCAGGGCGGTCCCAGCGCTTTAATATGGACCGCATTGTTTTTAAACATAAGAGCGTGCAAGATGGAAAAGCCAAAAGTGCTGAAGCACCGGAAAGCACTAGAAAATAGGGATAGCTGACTGGAAGTCGGCGATACGTCGTGCTGCCCGCATCTTGCGGGCCCGGCAACGAGCTCATGGAAGTGAAGGCCAACCATTCAGCCGAGATCGATCTGAATGCATTATGAATCATCCCGTCATCAAAGCTTTTGTTGTGGCGATCGTTCTGGGGTTGTTTCCGGTATCATCGGACGCCGCGCGGACTGTGTTGCGCCTATCGCAAAAAGATGGGGTTCTGCAACACTATTACGATCAGCCCGACACCTTTCCGGTCTGTCGCGAAAAGTTGGACTACATCACCTATAATCTGGCACCGGACGGATTGATTCGCGACGACGGGAAACGGCTGTTTAAGACACGGCAGGCCACTATTGAAATTTTTAAAGGTGCTGGCAAAAAATTTACATTTACCGGCGAAGAGGTCGTCGATGCCATTCGGTCCTATGAAGCAGTTGGTCTGACGGTCGGGGTGGTGATTATCTACCATGAAAACTGGCTGAAGCTCAAGGGAGACGGCGGGCCGTGGAAAGAAGATGTTCGAATTCTTTCGCCCAATGAACTTGAGAAGGTTCGGGTGGCCGTCGCCCAATCGGACCTTAAATCGAAAAAGATCGTCAAGCTGATCCAACTGATGGGTGCGCGTGTGGCGGGGCACCGCGGTGATTCCTGGAACCGGGTGAAGAAAAATCCGTCGTTAATGCGGCATCTTAAAAATTTTGACGGCGTAGGCATCGAATGCCACGTTGGCGACCATCATGAGACGCACAGGGGAAAGGCTTCCGATGGGCCAGAGACGTTGAAATGCATGGCGGATATAACCAAATGGTGTAAGCAGAACCGGAAAATATCGTTGGTGTTTATGGGGGGCGGTCCGCCGTCCTATGCCCATTTTGATGAATGCAAAGAAACCTATGACTTCCTCTGGCGGCAGATGCGCCTACGTCGGGTGGATCAAGCCGATTCTCATCTGCTCTATTTCCGACAAGGCGCCCGGCGCGGAAAACATCTGCCAGAGGCGTCAACTAAAACGCTGACTTATCAGATGAAATGGCTGATTGACCAAGTGAAGTGAGTTCATGTGGTCCCGTGCAGAATGCGTTAAATTGGATCATAAACATAAAAGAAGGTGATCGGGTTTGATTGAGCAGGATGGCCAGCTGAATTATTTTAGACAATGTGCAGAAATATAAGCGGCTACTGAAAGCAGAAGATTAACCTGTAAGGTGGAGAATAGGTCGGGGCAGTAAACGCTAAAGGAACACACGCGCTCTATCTCGGATTTTCATCTATCAATGATAGGGATTTCCCGCTGTCAGTTGACGGGGTCGTATTTGAGTGACTCGGTCGAATACAGAAGATTCATCGTCCTGTATATTACGTTTGGTTCGTTTTCTATGTATTGATCTATTTAAACGAATTTTTTGTCAGGAGAGTTTATATATGAAATGGATGAGTATCTTGCTCGGCGTGAGCGTTTTAACAGGATGTGCTTCGGCTAAAAATAAACCGTCGGTTCGAATTTCGACCGTGTCCAATACCGGCATGCCGACTCACATCGTGAAGCCCGGCAATTTATGGAACTTCGGGGCGGGCTCGCTTTGGACCCATAAGGGCTGGCAGTACGCCGCGTATTGGGATGATGCCCGTCAGGTGACCGTCGGGCGAAGAAAGCTGCCGGAAGGAAAATGGGAAACCTTTTCGCTCCCCGATTATCAGCGCACCTCCACCGGGGATCGCGGGAAGGGGGGTAAAAAATCGCAGGGCTTCGGCGACGGCCATGAAAAGGTGGCGATGGGCATTTCGCCAGACGGCGTGATTCATCTTTCATTTGATCATCATCTTTCCACGTTGCGGTATCGTTATACGGTGCTGCCGGTGGCGGATAATCCGGAAAAGTATACATGGACGCCGGAGCTGTTCAGCCCGGTAAAGGACAACCTGGGCGGCCCGCAGATTGTAAGTGTCACGTATCCCTCATTCAGCACCGACGGAAAGCATTTCGTTTTATATCTTCGCCTTAATGGCGGGTCGGGCTCGGCGGATTCGAATTATTTTGAATACATGGACGGGAAATGGCTGATCAACGATGAGGCTTCAGCAAAACTCATAGATAAGAATTGGTCGGGCGGCGACAAAACCGTCAATGCCTATCTGCACGGGCTGGTGTTCCATAACGGCCGCCGGTATATAACCTGGTGTTGGCGTGATACACCCAATGCGCGCACCTGCCACGATCTTTGTTTTGCCTACAGCGATGATCAGGGAAAAACGTGGAAAAATAATGACGGAAAAGTGATTGGTAAGCGTGGAGAAATGCCGATCACGGCGGATTCGCCTGGGGTTGCGGCCATTGAAATCCCGCCGGGGTCGTGGTTTCAGAATGGCGGCTCCATGGTGGTGGATAGCGATGGGCGGGTCCATGTTCTGATGCAGGGTGAAAAGGGCCAGCCGGTTCATTTTGAAAGGGATCCTTTCTCTGGGGAATGGAGCCGAAATAAATCAAGCGCCGAAGGCAAACTGGTGGTAGCGCCAAAAGGGGATAGTCTCTATATCGCGACATACGACGGGCTGCTTCGGACTTCCGCAGAGACGTTCGGAAAAACGGAGACGCTGGTTTCCGGAAAGAAGCATTATTTTAAGGATTCTAAGATGGGGATTGATCGAACCCGTGTCGAACAGGATGGCTGGGTGTCGGTGATCGGGCAAAACGGGAAAAAAGTGACGGTTCTTGATTATTGGATCGGGCCTTAATGGTTCGGGTTTTGATGTGCTGAAAATATACAAGGATCGTCCGTGGACGTGCTATATGGCGTTGCTTTGCTCTGTTAGCTTTAAGACGTGATTGTTTTCAGAGGTTAAAAGTTATTGGAGAGGTGGCATGAAACAGATTAATCGAAGAGTTGTCCTACAAGCCGCTGCGGCAGCATCGTTTGTGCCGGCGCGATTTTCCATTGGAAAGCCGGGCGGCTCTGCCAACAGCAAGCTGAATATTGCGATGATCGGAGCTGGGAATATTGCCAATATGGCCTATAGCGGCTGCAAGGGCCAAAACATTGTTGCGCTGGCCGATGTGGATTCGACGATGTTTCTGCAACGGGCGAAGCGGCATCCAGAAATAACCAAGGCCAAACAGTTCGCCGACTTCCGCGTGATGCTCGATAAGATGGGTAAGGATATCGACGCGGTCTGCGTGAACACGCCGGACCACACCCACTTCGCCGCGACGATGGAGGCGATGAGGCGCGGCAAGCACGTCTGCACGCAAAAGCCGCTGACCCATAACATCTGGGAAGCGCGCATGCTCAAAAAAGCGAAAGCCAAGTTTGGGTTGGTCACGAACATGGCGGTGCAGGGGCACACGTTTGATGGGATCCGGCAGATGCGTGAATGGTACGAGGCCGACACGTTCGGCCAGATCTACGAAGTGCATTCATGGAAAAATGGACCCCGTTGGCAGCCCCGCAGGGAGGAGAACAGCTATTGGCACAAACCCGACGCGCTGCCGCCGCCGGTCGACGCTGTTCCGGCGAATCTGGCCTGGGATCTATGGCTTGGACCCAAAGCCGCCGACACGCCGTTCAACAAGCTGTATCACCCCAAAAGCTGGCGTGGGTTTCACGCCTTTGGAAACGGTATTTTCGGGGATTGGATGCCGCACATTTCAGACGCCGCCGTCGCGATCTTGGATCTGTATGAGCCGACGGTGGTGGAGCTGGAGAAAAAATCCGGAGGTAACGAGTGGGTTGTTCCCGACGCGAACGTTGTTCGGTGGGAGTTTGGCCGGCGCGGAAAAAAAGCGCCGTGCACCTTCTATTGGCACAATGGCGGGCTGGCGTTTATGCCTGAGAAGCCGGATGACTGGACCTGGGAAGGGAAGCTTCCAAACCATGGAACTTTCTACTATGGCGAGAAACAAAACGGGTATACCGACGAACGGTCGAATCATCCGCGCCTCGCGAATAAAGAAGCCATGAAGGCCTTTAAAGAGGCGGGCTATCCCGCCAAAAAATATCGGCGCATCAAGGGAGGCCCCTTTGGGGAATGGATTCGTGCGGTGAAGGGAGAGGGACCGGAGCCGGGGGCCAACTTTGATTTTGCGGCACCGTTCACTGAAATGATGCTGCTCGGTGTTTTGGCCGCGCGTTTTGGCGGGCGGATTGAGTGGGATTCGAAAACGATGAAGGTCACCAATCGACCTGAGCTCAATGCCTATGTGAAAGAGCCGATTCGCAAGGGCTGGGACTACAGCAGTTGACTATAAACGATTTTTACCTATCGCTACAATATATCCATATAAACCAAAGAAAAACTGGAACGAATGACGGGGAAACAACGAACATGATATTCGGTGCTGTAATACAGGGGAAACGTTGTATCTTGGAAATTCGAAAGGGAACACGAATGAAGCACAAAAAAAATATATTGATGATTACAGCGCTATTGGCGTTGGGGGTGTCGGTCGTATCGGTGGACGCCGCAGAGAAAAAGGGAAAAGCAAAAAAACAGCGGATCAATACCGATTCAGAGCCCAATCTGAAGGAGAGTGGGTTTGTATCCTTATTCGATGGAAAAACGCTAGAGGGGTGGACGCCCCGACAGGGCACCATGATTTTTGAAGTCAAAGATGGTGAGATAGTTGGAACGTGCAGTGCGGGGCCGAGCACGTTTCTTTGCACCGACAAGGTCTACACCGATTTTGTTTTTACCTGCGAAACGAAGTGGGAAGTCGATGGCAACACTGGCGTTCAGGTTCGTTCCAGGGTTCGAAAAGGCAAAAACGGCGATATCGTTTTCGGTCCGCAGGTGGAGATGGAAGATCTGGCCAAGAAGGGCCGTGGCTGGTCGGGCGGGATTTATGGGCAGCAGTGCGGCGGGTGGTTCTATCCGCTGAAGGCGCCCGAGCATCAACCCCTAAAAGACGCTATTGATCGTGAAGGCTGGAACCGGATGACCGTGATGGTTAAGGGGAATGTATTCAAAACCTGGATCAACGGCATTCCGGCGGCCCATTGGGTGGATGAAAAAAATGAATACCCGAAAGGGTTCATCGGGCTGCAGGTTCATGGTGGGAAGCAGGGCATCATTCATTGGCGCAACCTCAGCATTAAGAAGCTCTAGGGTTTTAGGTATCAGGTGAAGTCCGCACCCCATATATTAATGATGATTGAGTCATCCCGTGAGTCCGGCCGACGGTTGATTTCGGGTGTGGCAGATTATGCTAGGCACTTTGGTCCCTGGCATTTTCATTGGAATCCGCAGGGTGAGGGATACCGTGCGAAAGCACTTGATCCACTGCAGTTTGATGGTGCCTTGATCCGGGATGATGTTGATGCTTCTCCATTTGTGGATGCCGGAATTCCGGTGGTGGTTTTTTCATACAGCAAAAATCAGAATTCCGAGATTGGCTGGGTCAATACGGATGACTATAGCGTGAGCAAAATGGTGGCGGATCATTTCCTGCAACGGGGATTTCACAATTTCGCGTTTTTCGGTTCTGCGGCGTGGCCCTGGGCGGTACGCCGTAGTGAAGGGTTTACTGCGGCGCTTCGTGAGTCAGGTTTCGAGGTGAATGTTTATTCGGGAACTGCAGCCTCCTATGATGAGTTTGATGATCGGCATATCCGAGAGTGGCTGTTGGGATTGCCGCTTCCAGTGGCTTTGATGGCGGCCAACGATGATGTAGGGCTCAAGATTGTGGAGCGGTGCCGAGAAGCGAGGCTGCGCGTGCCTAATGATTGTGCGGTGGTCGGCGTTGATAATGATCCCTGTGTCTGTGGCCTGAGCAACCCTTCGCTAAGCAGTGTGGCTGTTGATCAATATCAGTCTGGCTATCGTGCTGCGGAACTGCTGGCTAAGATGATGGCGGGAACGGCTCCTGAAAAATTGATCATAACGGCGAAAACGGGTGAATTGGTCGTACGTCAATCTTCTGATATTGTTGCGA
This sequence comes from uncultured Verrucomicrobiota bacterium, assembly GCA_937141895.1. GTDB lineage: Bacteria > Verrucomicrobiota > Kiritimatiellia > Kiritimatiellales > Pontiellaceae > Pontiella. Next base: position 451 of record CAKZQV010000223.1, on the reverse strand, counting down.
TTGAGGATGAAGCTGTTGTGAAAGCTTTGCGATTTATTCAAAACAATGCGCACCGGGCACTCGTTTCCAATGAAGTGGCTCTGGCCAGTGGACTTTATCGCCGCGGGTTAGAGCGGCGTTTTAAGGATCATCTGTCCTGTACGATTCAGGAATATTGCCGGGAAGCCCGAGCAACCCATCTGGAAAAAATCCTAAGAGAATCCCATCAGAGCCTTGAAAAAATTGCCGAACAGTGCGGGTTTGCCCAAGCTTCACACCTTACAAGATTCTTCACTTCAGTTCGCGGCGAAACGCCATCTAACTATCGAAAACGCATGGCCATGCGCTGATTCCTTTTATCGAAAAAAAGAGGGGTGACTGTGCTCAAAATGCTAAGAAGTTTAGTTTCTCCTCTATATAGAGCCTGTCCCAAATGAGCGGATTTAAAATTTACCCGAAAAGTCACCCCTGT
>CAKZQV010000222.1 GCA_937141895.1 uncultured Verrucomicrobiota bacterium | reverse complement strand
TTTGCTGTTCAAAAAAGTTCCGGAGCTTGGAAACAAATTGTATGGCCGATGGGTTGTCTCCATGCACGCAAATGGAGTCCGCTGGCAGCCCGGCCTCGCCACGAACCAGTCGTACGGCCTGATTCAGACATTCGCTCTCATCGTAAATTACCGCACCGGGTTCTGATCGGGGTTTGAGTCGGCCGTCATCCGTATACGCGCGGTCGGCAAATACTTCATGAATCGCCACGAGCCCGGCATCCTCGGCGGCGCGCGCGGTTTCTGCATTAGAAAAGACGATAAAGCGAAGTTCTGGATCGATTTCAACGATGGTTTTTGAAACGGCCAGCGAACGGTCGTAGTCGAAGGCCAAATCGTTATAGAGCGCGCCATGCAGTTTGACGTGCTCAACCTCCGCGCCCTCTTCAGCGGCGATCCGTTTCAGCAGCAGGATCTGATCACGAATGAGATCGCATAGTTCCAAGGTTTGGAACTTCATGGAAAGACGACCGAAATTTTCAGGATCTGGATATCCGGGGTGAGCACCAATGGCTACGCCATGCTGCTTCGCGAGTCGTATGGTGCGCCGCATGGAATCGGGATTTCCGGCGTGGGCGCCGCAGGCAATATTGCAGGACGAAAGGTGCGGCATAACTGCGGCATCAAACGAGCCATCTTCCAGCTCCCCCAAATCCGCATTCAGGTCAATCGTCCGCATTCCGCTAATCCTTATATGAGTAATTTATCACCACGAAATACACTAAATACACGAAAGCCGGGCAGACCTGAAAATGTTTCGTGTGTTTAGTGTATTTCGTGGTGGGCTACTCAGGATCTTCGGCGGAGCGTTCATGCTCGAGTTCGGCGGTCTCTTCGATCACCTTGCGGGTTTCGAAGAAATGCTTGTAGAGGTACTCTTTGATCGGCTCCAGGCCTTCGCCGAGCTCGGCCGAGATTTCAAAGATATTTTCAGTTGTGCGGTCTTTGAATTCCTGAAGCTTTTCATCCGCTCCGGGTGAATCCATTTTATTGGCCACCACCATATAAGGCGTGCACGAAAGTTCTTCCATATGCAGACGAAGCTCTTCCCGAAGATGCAGAAAATCCTCGGTTGGATTCCGGTCGTCCGTACCGGCCATATCCAAAACAAAGATGATGAAACGGGAACGCTCGATGTGGCGCAGGAACTGATGCCCCAGCCCCACGCCTTCGTGCGCGCCGTCGATCAGGCCGGGAATGTCGGCAAACTTGAGCCGACTGAAATTGGGATATTCCAGCGTACCGACAATTGGGTTGATCGTCGTAAAGGGATAAGGCGCAATTTTCGGGTGCGCATGGGTCAGCTGGCTCAGCAGCGTTGACTTGCCGGCATTGGGGTAGCCCACCAGGCCAACATCGGCCATAAGTTTAAGCTCCAGCCAGAAGACCTTCTCTTCGCCTTTGGTGCCTTCCGTAAATTGACGCGGCGTCTGATTGGTGGAGCTTTTAAAGCGGACGTTACCGAGTCCGCCGTGTCCACCTTTACAGATCACGAGTTCTTCACCGTCGCGGGTCAGCTCACCCACAAATTCGCCGGTTTCCTCTTCGGTCACAACCGTGCCCGGCGCGACCTTAACAATACAGTCGTCGGAGTTGGCCCCGTGCTTCTGCTGCCCGGATCCACCGCCCGCATGCTTGGCTTTCACGTGGGGCTGATAATAGATCGGCAGCAGCGAATCTTCATTCACGTCGCACCGCAGAATCACGGAACCGCCATGACCGCCGTCGCCGCCGTCGGGCCCACCCTTCGGAATGCCTTTTTCGCGGCGGAACGAAATGCTGCCGTCGCCGCCATTGCCGGCACGGGCGTAGAGTTTAACGCGGTCTTTAAATACAACGTGTTTCATGAATAGAGTGTTTAGTCTTAAGGTTTAAGTTTCAAGCATCTGCGCAAAAGAAAAGGCGTCCCGCTTAGCGTGGACGCCTTTGCAAACGAACTCAGTAAAAACTAAGCCGTTACTTCTTCGCGAATATGAATCTTACGCTGGGCCTTGTTGAATTCAACAACACCGTCTTTCAGAGCGAAGAGTGTGTAGTCCTGACCGCAACCGACGTTTACACCGGGATGAAAACGGGTACCGAGCTGACGAACCAGAATGGTTCCTGCTGTAACCTTCTCACCACCGAAACGTTTAACACCGCGACGCTGTGCATTAGAATCGCGACCGTTGCTGGACGAACCCTGTCCTTTTTTATGAGCCATGACGAACCTCCCGCAAAAAATTATGCGTTAATTGCTTCCACTTTAATTTTGGTCAGTTCCTGACGGTGACCGATTTTACGACGATATCCTTTACGGCGTTTCTTCTTGAACGAATAAATCTTTTCGCCGCGCAGATTTTCAACTACCGATGCTTTAACTTTCGCGCCGTCAACAACCGGGGTGCCGATAGAGAGCTCGGAACCGTTGGAAATGGCCAGAGCAGCGAATTCAACGCTCGCACCTTCTTCTGTTGCAAGCAGTTCAACGTCAAGGACATCACCCTGCTGAACGCGGTACTGCTTACCGCCGGTTTCAATTACTGCATATGCTTCCATAAATAACCTCAATGCCCCTAAAAGGGCGTTCTTCCCAAAAAATCAAGGGGCGGAAACTACGGAATCGCCCCGCAACTGTCAACCCCAATCAGCTTCGAAATTCGCGGGTTTTTACCACGCTTCGCCGGCAGGCCCTGCACCCCCTCTTATTTAAGAAAATTTAAGAGATGGTACACCACCTGCTGTCTATTTCTTAAAGGAAGAAGGACTATAGGTATGAAAACTGCATTTTCAATCATTGGATGTGCCCTTTTGCTGATTTCCGGTTGCGGAGTTAAAGTGGCCAAATCACTCGATCTCACCCTCGAGGACGCCGTGGTGGACAGCCGGGGCGAGGCTGTAGAGACCGGCTATGTGCTCAACACCGACTATTTGCTGCTCTATTTTTCAGGACATTGGTGCGGCCCCTGCCGCAGCTTTACACCGGTGCTGGTCGACTACTACAAAAAGAACATGGGCGGCAACCTCTTTCAGGTGCTGTTTGTTAGCGCCGACCATTCCGACGCAGAAATGAAAAACTACATGCATTCCGCCAACATGCCCTGGCCGGCCATCGTCTACCATTCCGAAGCCCGGAAGCTGGTCAAACTGCAGTATGCCGGGAACGGCATCCCCCAACTCGTGCTGCTCGACCGTAAAGGACATGTACTGGCCGACAGCTTCGCCGGAAAAAAATATCTCGGTCCGCAGCATGTCCTCAACGAACTCGACAAACGACTCGCCGACCGCCTGAAAAAACGCGAGGTCGACCCCGTCGGCCTGTCCGAAGCCACCGGCGAAGCCCTGCCCACCCCTGATAAACTAGCCAAACGATTTAAAATCGACGGTTTCGGAAAAGCCAAAAATCAGAATATGGCCTTTATCAACGGTGAACTTGTCCTCGTCGGACACGAACTCGATAAAGGGATAATCGTTGAGGAAATTACCGACACCTACGTCGAAGTCTCCTACGAGAAAAATCGATATAGGCTTTTTCAATAATTTGCTTTCTCCGTATATCGAATAAGGGTATTTCTTCCGAATGTCAGATAAAATACTTTTAGGAATAATGCTATTCTGCCTTGGGTTTGGCAGTTACAAACTTATCAGTAACTTGCTTGATAAGAACAAGACTGCTCCTCCTCAGGTTGCCTCGGGCAAATCACCTGAAGCAGTGACCCCTGAAGCAGTGACCCCTGTTGCTGTAGCGACCATCGACGCCGCCGACACGCCAATTGAATCCGCGAAACCTCCTGCAGCAACGCGAGCCCCTATTCCCAAGCCTCCGGAAACGCCCAAAACCAGCCTTCAGGAACTGTACCGGCTATACAAAGTCGAAGGAATCGCGCACGGATCGAGAGGATCAATGGTGATGATAAACCAAACCCCCCTGCACGAAGGCGAAACTCTTGATGGGCTAACAATTGAAAAAATCCAACAAGACCATATAGATGTTGTATACCAACAACACAAATACCAACTGCGGGCGAAGGTCTTCTAAAAGAGAAATTTTTACAAACCGGATTGACTCAAACCCAGTCCACACGTATAAAGCCGTCTTTTCCGGGGGATTAGCTCAGCTGGGAGAGCGTTTGAATGGCATTCAAAAGGTCGTCGGTTCGATCCCGATATCCTCCACCAACTTAGAAGGCCCGATCATTTTGATCGGGCCTTTTTTTGTGCCCCGCGACATAATTACGCCTTCACGTCCAGATTAGGGCCGGGCTCGTCGTTCATTGAATACAACCACGGGAGCGTCGAAAGTCATGGCAATGCAACAAACTACACGCGGCACCTTTATCAAGCAATCGGCCTGGGCCGCCGGAGCACCCCTGATTATTCCGGGCTCCGCCCTGGGACTTGATGGAAAAACAGCACCATCCAATCGGATCGTGATCGGGGGAATCGGACTGGGCGGGCGCGGACGGCGGGTGCTCACCGCCTTTTTAAAACAGCCCGAAGTTCAGTTTATCGCCACAGCCGATCCTCAGAAAGAGCGCCGGGACATCATCAAACGCCTTTCACGCCATTATGATAATATGGAATGCACGCCCTATGACAACATGGCCGGCGTGCTGGAGCGCGACGACATCGATGCCGTGATCATTGCCACGGGCGACCGCTGGCACGCCACCGCTTCTATCTATGCCGCCCGGGCAGGAAAAGACATCTATTGCGAAAAACCCTGCGCCATGAATATGCAGGAATGCCGAGAACTGGATGAAGCCATGCAGAAGCACCACCGCATTTTCCAGGCCGGCACCCAACGTCGAAATGTCAGTAACTTTGCGCTGGCGGTGGAACTCGCACAAAACGGCCGACTCGGAAAGTTGAAACGCGTGCATGCCGGAATTTTAAAACTTCAGAACTATAATCCTCCCCTGCCCGCCGAACCGCAACCCGATCCCGACATCATAAACTGGGACCGCTGGCTGGGACCGGCCCCCTGGATGGCCTTTAATCAGAGATACTGCAAAGGGCGCTGGCGGAATCAGGCCGGCCTCTATGCGGGCTACCGCCTGCCC
>CAKZQV010000221.1 GCA_937141895.1 uncultured Verrucomicrobiota bacterium | reverse complement strand
GGAAACCTGAAACTGGAAACCTGAAACTGGAAACCTGAAACTGGAAACCTGAAACTGGAAACCTGAAACCTGAAACCTGAAACCTGAAAATTTTGAATCTGAATTTTATAAACTACGCATCGCGAGGTAATGATGACACCTGAAAAACTGGTAGAAGAGCTGAAAACGGCCTGTCCGAAAAAACTGAAATCGGTGGTGCTCTATGGCTCCGCGGCGGCGGGCGACCATACCGACAAGGGTTCCGATTATAATGTGCTCGTGCTGGCTGAAGATCTCGGCGTTGAAACACTCGACGCCTTTTCGAAATCGGCGGCGGCGTGGTCGAAAGCGGGAAACCCGGCTCCGCTCATGTTTACGCAGGATCGATTGAAACAGTCCACGGACGTTTTTCCGATCGAACTGCTCGATATCCGGGAGTGCCATAAAATTCTCTATGGCGAGGACCTGGTTTCGGACCTCGAAATCGGCACGGAGAATCTGCGGCTGGAAATAGAGCACGAGCTGCGCGGCAGCCTGATTAAGCTGCGCCAGAGTTATCTGCTGACCCATGGTAAACCGAAAGCGGTAGCCGATCTGATGGTCAAATCGCTCTCCACGTTTCTGGTGCTGTTTCGTGCGTCGTTACGGCTGTATGAGAACGAAATCCCGCAGAAAAAGTTCCAGGCCTTGGAAAAACTCGGCACGCATTTGTCGTTTGACCCGTCGGTGTTTAAAACCGTCCAGCAGTTGAAAGACGGGACGAAAAAACCGAAGGATTGCAAAATCGAAGATTTATTTAGTACCTATTTATCCACCATTGAATGCGTTATCGACGCCGTGGATACTGAAATTCATAAAGGAGTGAAATCATGAAAAAAGGATGTTTAATTCCGTTAATTGTTGCCGGCGTTCTTGTGCTGGGCGTTCTTTCCATGGGCGGTTGCGTGGCCGGAAAATATAACGGCTTTGTGACGCAGGAGGAAAATGTTGATAAAGCCTGGGCCAATGTGGAAACCGTGCTGCAACGCCGCTATGACCTGATTCCCAATCTGGTGAATACGGTTAAAGGCTTTGCGGACCACGAAAAAGAGCTGCTCACCGAAGTCACCCGTCTACGCAGCCAGTGGGGCGAAGCGAAAGCCTCCGGAAATACAGAGCAGAGTGTGAAAACCGCCGGTATGCTGGAAGGTGCGCTGGGCCGTTTGATGGTGGTGGTTGAGCGCTACCCGGATATTAAATCAAACCAGAATTTTCTGGCCCTGCAGGAGGAATTGGCAGGAACGGAAAACCGGATTTCGGTGGAACGCCGTCGCTATAACGAAGCGGTCGCGGCGTATAACGTCGGCATCCGTAAATTCCCCGGGAATATGTTGGCCAATATGTTCGGTTTTGAGAAGAAGGAAGCCTTCGAGGCTGCTCCGGAAGCGGCCACGGCTCCGAAGGTGGAATTTTAATATGTACAGGGCAGGGCGGTAACGATCGTATACCTTACCGCCTAGCCCTGACGGTATCATTAGATACGAAAACCATAGTCTGCACACACGGTACGCGTTCCAGCGTCTGCAACATAAATCCTTCCGACCAGAGTCTCCTCGTTGAGGTTGTGAGAACCTGCAAAAGGGATGTACTCATAATTCATCACAAGCTCCATGATCCATCTTTGTTACTTATTGTTCGCAAAAGAGTTTGTTAAACAATAAAAATGCTGATGTAGCATACATATTAATTTCACCCATTCGGCGATGAGACCTTGAACGGAAGCTGATGAGATTAAAAAAGGGGCAGCACGATGATGGATCGTACGTATTTTAGGAGCGCGGCCGTGGCTTTGGTATTGGCGGCAGTTTTTCTCGCGGTTTGGGTGGGGAATCAGTCAGCGCCTGAATCCGCCCCGGAAACGGGGGAGGATTCCGTTGCGACGGCCATGTCATCTTTCAACGACTGGATGAGCGAGCAGACTCCTGATGTGTATGAAGGCATTCGTCTTGCTCAGGCGCGGCGCGGTTTTATGGAGCAACTGATCCGCCATGATCCGGAACGGGCCATTTCTGAAGCCGTGAGTTATGCTGAATGGAGCGCGTTGCCGGCGGAGGTCCAAGAATGGGTGGAAGAGCCGTTCAGTGCCGTGGCCTCTGTTGAGGTTCTGATTTCCTGCAGTGAGGACGGTAGCGACACCTCGTTTATCACCACCTTCTCGAACGCGGATTCTATCGAAACGTTTGTGTATGGAGACCGACTTGAAATGCTGACGAAGGAGTCTACTCCGCTTCAGGGCATTAGGCTGGGTGCGGTCGGCGCATTGCGACAGGAAATTTTCCAGAGCCTGGACGCGGAAAATCTTGCTGCTGCAAAACAGCGGTTTCCGGAAGGCTCAAGCCCGTCATCTCAACCGTCGGTAGCTGCACTGGCCGGAGGGAAAATCTATTATTTCCAAAGTCTGGAAGAAGTCGCGGAGGCCAATCAGCGGCTGGCGCATCTGGATCAACTTCCGGGCCCGGATGCCGGGACCGGGTTGTTGTTTGAAGCGTTCGACGCCTATATGCTTGAGACGGGGGGCATCGATTTTGATTTTCTGGAAAGCAGTGCCCGGCAGGCCTCCTTGGCCTGGACAGGTACACCGCGGACGATGCATACGATTCTGGTGGATTTCCCGGACCTACCGGGAGCCCCGACGGATGGGGTTACCCTTTCGAATACGATCAGCGCGGCAGTGAATCAGCAGATCTGGGAAATGTCGTATGGCAAAACCCATATTGTGAGCACGGTGGATACGAATCTATATCATATGCCCTTAAATTCCACGGTGTATACCAACAGCGGGACGCTGCATGCCGAGGCGCTAAGCATTGCGGGC
>CAKZQV010000220.1 GCA_937141895.1 uncultured Verrucomicrobiota bacterium | reverse complement strand
CAGCGCAGTTCGGCGCGGTCGCCGAGCCAGCCACAGAACAGGGATACGGCAATAGAGATGTAGGCCATGGGCGGAAATATGCTGAACCCTTTCGCCCCGTCCATGTGTCCAAGTTCGAAAACGGATTCAATGTGGAACGTGACGGCCGTGATGACCAGCGCCTGCAAGGCCATTGCCATGGCAAACGGCCAGAAGGAAAAGGAGCGGCGCGCTTCGGGCAGTGTGAACTGTTTTCGGAAAAAAGCATTTTCTTCATGGGACGGAGCATGCCGCTTTCCATCGGGGATGAGGCCGAATGTTTCCGGGGTATCGCGGAAAAAGAGAAGCAGCAGCGGTGCAAATACGATGATGAGCAATAGGCCCAGAATGAACCAGGTGCCCGACCAGCCGCGGTGGTCGATAATTCCACTGAAGAAGGAGGGGGTCAGCGAAAATCCGAAGGTAACGGCCGCACCGCTGATGCCGCTGGTCAGGCCACGATGATGATCGAACCATTTCATCACCATATTGCGCGATGACATGGTGAGAATGCCTTGGCCGCTGAGGCGCAACAGGAGAAACAGGAAGGCTAGTAGAGAAACGAGGCCGATCTGTTCGGGTAGGATCTTTTCCAAGGGCTGGACCAAATGGTCTACCTGACTGAGCAGCAGCACGACGAAGCCTAGGGCCAGGCAGGAGCCGAAGCCCATCCAGCGCGCGCCGATGCGGTCGAACAGTTTGCCGGCCGGGGTCAGCAGGAAGGAGCTGGAAAAAGTGCCGATCATATAGGCCACGCTGAGTTCGAACCGACCGATGCCCAAGTCTTCGATCAGCGGCTCGATGAAGGCCGAAACGCCGGTGGTCTGGCCCGGTACGCTGAGCAGAATGCCGATGATGCCCCAGAAGAGGATGAACCAGCCGTAGAAAAAGGGACACTTAGCTGGATTGAACGGGATTTGAGCAAACGGTTTTTTCATAGAAGAACCGGAACGATATAGGGAATGGGCGGTGATGGAAAACTTCCAATGGTTGGAAAAAATGCTTTACGGCCATATGGCAAATGTTACGATGCCAAATAGCTGGAGAGAATGTATGAGTGCCGATAAAACGATTAAAAAGAAAACCTATACCTGGGAAGCCGAATCGATGGCCGTGAAGGAAGCCGCTGTTCAATATGCCGTAAATCTCGCCGAAACTGAACGAGAGCTGCCGGTGCTCAAGCTGGTGAAGTCGGAGCATGCCCTCGACCAGGTGGCCGAAATCAAGGCCGGGCTGCCCGCCGGCATTGTGGATGCACTCTGCCGGGAGCTGGATATCAGCCGCAAAGAGTTAGCCCGGGTGGCCGGCGTGGCAGAGCGTACGTTAAATCGTAAAATTCAGGAAGGGCGGCTCAATGCCGATCAGTCCGAGCGTTTCAACCGTATGGCTCAAATGCTGAACCGCACCATCGAAGTGCTGGGCTCCAAAGAGCAGGCGGTTCGCTGGCTCAAAACTCCACGGGCCTATTTTGCGGGTAAACCGCCGCTCGATTTTGCGGATACGGAACTGGGCAGCCGGGAAGTACTTAATCTGCTCGGACGAGTTGAGCATGGAGTCTTTTCCTGATGCCCACTGCCTGGCGGATTGTTCCCCCGAAACGGGTGGCGGATGCGTTTTCGGGTGAAGGGGCTCGGTGGTTTGGCGGCCGTTGGAATTCGGTGGGCGTGCCCATGGTTTATACGGCGGAATCCAAGGCTTTAGCCGCTTTGGAGATTCTCGTGCATGTGGATTCGGGCGAACTGCTCGAGGAATTTCTCTGCATACCGGTCACGTTTGATAAACGCCTCATGCGTTCTTTGAGCTTTGATGATCTTCCGGAGGATTGGCGGACGAATCCGCCTCCGCCTTCCACACAGCAGTTGGGCGACCGCTGGGCACGGGCGAAGGCGTCGATTTTACTGGAAGTTCCCAGCATTTTGATTCCCGGAGAGAGCAACTATCTGATCAATCCAGCGCATCCAAACATTGGAAAAATGAAGACGGGCGCGCCGCAGCCCTTTGAATTCGATTCGCGGTTGTTGAAATAGGCCTAAAACTTTGGGGCTAAACGGGGTTGACCCGAAAAAGCGATCCTGTATAAATGCCCGCCTGTTTTCCCGTAAAACGGAATCCTGACCGAAGGATCTTCGCCAAAGTAAACAAATACCGCGTGGTGCGGGGCGAGCGCCCAGACACGAACAACTCGAAGGGCGGCCGGAAAAACCGGCTTAATTTGCAGGGATGCACATGGGAAAAGAAAGGAAACACATATGAAATATAATGGACCGAAAATTAAGAAAGCGCGTCGTCTCGGAATCGCGCTGTCCCCGAAATCTGAAAAATTCCTCGAACGTCGCCCGAATGTTCCGGGTCAGCATGGCCCGAACCGTCGTCGTGGTAAACAGTCCGAGTACGGTCGCCAGTTGACGGAAAAGCAGCGCCTGCGCTACCAGTACAACCTGAGCGAAAAACAGCTTCGCGGCGTGTATGCAAAAGCAACCCGCAAGCCGGGCAATGCCGGTGAAGTAATGTTGCAGATGCTCGAGTCCCGTCTGGACGCCGTTATCCTGCGTGCTGGGATGGCCCGTTCCATCTACCAGGCTCGTCAGATGGTTTCCCACGGTCACTTCCGTGTGAACGGAAAGAAAGTAAACATTCCGTCTTACTCCCTGCGTATTGGCGACAAAATCACCGTTCGCGAAAAATCCAAAGATCTGGATGCTTTCGTACTGGCGCAGCAGGTTGCTAAGACTCCTGAATACATTACCGCCAACGACAAAGAGCTGACTGCTGAGCTGAGTCGTCTGCCTACTCGTGAAGAAGTTCCGGTAACCTGCGAAATCTCGCTCGTCGTCGAGTTCTACGCACGATAGTCCAACTCTTCCAGAGTTTGGAAAACCGCTCCTTCATCGGGGCGGTTTTTTTCGTTTACCCGAAAAGGGTCCTGCACAAAGCCGGAGCACCGTGGTCTCTGTGGTTAAACTATTTCAGCCAGCCGCCGGTGGCCTGGATCGGTTCGAGGTTGCGATCGTTGGAAATCCAGACGGCGAGGGCGGAGGCGGGTAGGGCGCCGTTGAGCTTGAGTTCGGCGGTCCAGATTCCGTCAGTCTGGATCATGGCGGTTTGATTCAGGTCCAGCGCCACGAAGCAGTGTTCAAGGGTACGTCCCCGGTTTTCGCCTGACTTTACCGGAGTTGTAACGCTTCCGCTCAGCGGCGCGGCCCAGACTTGGAGTTTACTGTATTTCTGCTTCGGCGTGAATTTGACCGATAATGCGGCGCCGTTGAGTGCGGCTTTGAGGATGCCCGGTTTCGATTTTCCAGCCTTTGGAACGGGATAGCGAACGGCCTCGCCATTCATTACAAAACAGGGGGTGTAGATGGTGCGGGCGTTCCAATGTTTGGAATATTGGCGCTGACGGGCGGTGAATTCGGGTTTGGAAAAACGGTCGTTCCAGCCTATATAATTCCAGTAGTCCACATGAAAGGCCACCGGAACAAAGTCGTTCCAGAGGCCTTTGTGATCGGCAAAGCGGTTCAGCTTTTCCTCGGCTCGCGGACAGCTGCTGCATCCTTCCGAGGTATACAGTTCCACCAAGCTCACGCGATGTTCCGTACTCTGGAACATGCGTTCCTCGGCGGCAACAGTTCCGGCGGTAAAAATTAAGATACTCCACAACAACGATTTCATGCGATCTCCAGGTTTCTATTGCTTGGAAGCGATTGAAGCGTAAATGTTCAAAATGAATGTTGCCGATAAAATGCAGGAGTCGTTGAGATGAGAGCCGAAAAAAACCGCCCTCTACGAAGGACGGTCTTTTTGCTCATGATTCGTTGATGAGGCTTCTACATCGTGGCTTCCATGGACAGGCTTACTTTTACCTCATCCCCAATGACGGCCGCAGGAGAGTTGGTAATGCCGAGATCTCTCCGGTTAAGTACAATATCCGACTCGATGCCGAGTCGTTTCATTCCGTAGGGATCGTCTATCGGACCATTCAGGGTGACCGGTAAAACCACAGTGTGATCTTTTCCGAGGATATTGAGCGTTCCGGTGACCTCGTACGTGGAATCCGTGAGTTTCTTTACGGCGGTGCTTTTGAATGTAATGGCGGGATATTTTTCCACGTGGAAAAAATCTTCCGCCCGCAGGTGATTATCGCGCTTCTCGTTATTGGTATCGATACTTTCCGCCGAAATGGTACCCTCGATACTTTTCAGGGTTTTCGATTCCAAATCGACATCGATGGTTCCTTCGAAGGTGTTGAAGGCGCCCTTTGTATTGCTCACCATCATGTGTTTTACGGAAAACCCTATTTCAGCATGACCGGTGTCGATGGTGAATGTTTCAGCACTTGTACCCATGGTGATCGCCGCGGCGGCGGTCAGAATCAGTAATGTTTTCATACGTATCTCCTTAGGTTATTATTTTCCACACATGTACCTATTGTTCGTGCCATCCCAATCATCCTTACAGAGAATATGTAAAACCTGATGTATTCAGTGGAGCAGACGGCGTCACGAATGGCTTGAGCCGAAATCCGCCAAACTATATAAACAACGCTCATTTTTTCCAATCGGAGCAGTTTTATGAAAGTACCGGTCAGTTGGCTGAAAGAGTATGTAGATTTTGAGGACACCATTGAGGGTTTGTCGGACAAACTGACCTTTGCGGGTCTGGAAGTGGAAGCCATTGAAACGATCGGTTCCGATTTTGAGGGCGTGGTCGTCGGCGAAATTCTGAATATTGAACCGCACCCCGGTGCTGACAAGCTCCGCCTCTGCACGGTGGATTACGGTACAGACGAAAACATGCGCGTGGTCTGCGGTGCGCCGAATGTGGAAGTCGGCGGTAAATATCCCTTCGCTCCGGTCGGCACCACCCTGCCGGGAGGCTTCACGCTGAAAAAAGCCAAGATTCGTGGCGAAGTTTCCATGGGTATGCTCTGCGCGAAAGATGAACTGGGTCTGGGCGAAGATCATTCCGGCCTGCTGGTTCTCGATGCTGATCTGAAACCGGGGACGCCGTTCGTCCAAGTTTGGGGCGAACCGGAAACGGTGATTGAACTGGAAGTGACTCCGAATCGTTCGGACTGGATTTCCATGATCGGTGTGGCGCGCGAAATGGCTACGCTTTACGGCACCGAGCTGAAACGTCCAACCATTGGAATTTCCGAAACCGAAAATGATGTTAATGAAGAAATTTCCGTACGCATCGATGACGAAGAAAAATGTCCGCGCTACACTGCGCGCGTTCTGAAAGGCGCTAAAATTGAGCCGTCCCCGGCCTGGATGCAGGAGCGCCTCGAAGCCGCCGGTATCCGCCCGATCAGCAACGTCGTGGACATTACCAACTATGTAATGCTCGAAACCGGCCATCCGCTGCACGCGTTCGACGCGGCCACCGTGGCTGG
>CAKZQV010000219.1 GCA_937141895.1 uncultured Verrucomicrobiota bacterium | reverse complement strand
AATTTATCATCGCCGCGGGCTGGATCAAGCGCTGGCGAATGAGGTGGCCCGGCAGTTGATGGAGCACGATGCGCTGGGGGCCCATGCGCGTGATGAAATCGGCATTACAGATGAACTCAGCGCCCATCCAATTCAGGCGGCGCTGTGGTCGGCCGTGGCTTTTTCCATCGGAGCAGCCGCTCCGTTGCTGGGCGCCTTTGTATTCTCGACCTCTCATCTTCTGATTTACGTTCCGGTGCTGACCCTGTTACTGCTGGCTATCCTCGGCGGCATTGCCGCTCGCGCCGGCGGAGCCAACCCGGTGCGTGGTGCTCTGCGCGTCTGCTTCTGGAGTATGCTCGCCATGGGACTGACCGCCGCAGTGGGTAAAATATTCGGCTTTGCGGTGTAGCCTGAGGCGGATCCGATTAGTGATCGGTGATGAGTTCGATGGGGCAGTGGTCGGAGCCGGTGACGTCGCAATGGATGTCGGCCGACTGAATGCACGGCAGCAGACTTTCGCTGGCGAGGAAATAATCGATCCGCCATCCTACGTTGTTGGCGCGGGCCTGACCGCGATAGCTCCACCAGGAATAGCGCACGGTTTCGGGGTTCAATGTGCGAAAGGTATCTATGAGTCCCGCCTGAACATATTCAGTCATTCCGGCACGTTCCTCGTCGGTATAGCCGGCTTTGCCCTCGTTGGGTTTGGGGCGCGCGAGGTCGATGGGTTGATGCGCCACATTCATATCGCCACAGAGCATGACGGGTTTAGCTGATTCCAATTGTTGAACTTTATCTCGCAGCAGTGCATCAAACTCCTGTCGCTCGGCCAAACGGGAGAGGTCGCTTTTTACGTTGGGCACATAGGTATTGATCAGGAAGAACTCCTGAAATTCCAAACATTGGAAACGTCCTTCAAGGTCAAAGCGATCATCGCCCAACCGGATTTCGTAGGAGAGGGGTTCGGTTTTAGTCAGCGTGGCTGTTCCGCTGTAGCCTTTGCGGTCGGCGCCATTCCAGAAACCGGTATATCCGTGGTCTGACGCCATCTTCTGAATTTCCTCCGGCAGATCATCGTTATGCACTTTGATCTCCTGCAGGCATAAAATGTCGGGGTTATAGGTGCTTAAAAAGTCGGGAAATCCTTTTTTCATGACGGCGCGGATTCCATTCACGTTCCAGGAAATACATTTCATTACACAAAAACTCCATTAGGTAAAAAACGGTGGGTGTTCTAGCGTGTTCTTCGCGAGGTGTCAGTCCAAAGGTTGGAAATAACGAAACTTCCTGTTAGCGAGTTTTAGTGATAGGACTTTCAACTCCTCCACTTTTTGTAACTGAACACGATTAAAGGAATACCTATTTTGAAGACGATCATTGGAACACATAGCGGCAATTTTCATGCGGATGATGTTTTTGCCGTTGCGGCTTTATCCCTGCTTCACCCGGACTATGAAATTCGCCGTTCCCGCGATCCTGAAGTCTGGGCACAGTGCGATTACCTGGTTGATGTAGGCGGCCATTATACGCACGAAGAAAAAGTTTATGATCATCACTTTAAAAATGGGCCTACGTATGATGACGGATTGAAGATGTCCTCCGTGGGACTGGTTTGGCATCATTATGGAGCGAAAATTTGCAGTTGCCCTGAAGTAGCTGAACAGGTGTGCCGGAGTTTTATTCGTCAATTCGATGCCATTGACAACGGAGTAAAGCTCTCTACTCCTCTGGACGAATTTCCGGACGTTCGGGAACTCTCCTTAACCACGGCAATCTCGATGATGAATCCGCCGAATCCCTTTAAAGCCGATGAAGCCTTTGCGGGCGAAGTGGAGCGCGCACGGTTGTTGCTGAAGGCGTCAATCATCCGGTCAAAACGTTGGCTGAACAGTCGCGGAGGCCTAACGACAGCTTTGCAGGAGGCCCTTGCGGAAGAACGCGCGTATATTATCGTTCCAGAGGATTGCAAGTGGCAGGAGCACCTGTTTAACAGCAAGGGAAATGAATCCATTCTGTATGCCATTTTTTCCAAGGGCAAAAAGTGCTTTGCGCAAGCGGTGCCGTCCGCCCCGGGCGAATATACCAACCGGAAAGATTTTCCCGAAGCATGGGCTGGATTGACCGATGAAGCCTTTTCAGAAGCCGCCGATGTGCCGGACGGAATTTTCTGTCATCAAGGAGCCTTCCTCTGCGCAACCGGCTCCTTTGAATCAACCTTGAAACTGGTCGAGGTCGCTATTGAGGCTTAAAGCGATAGAACCCGATATTTGTCATCACCTTTATGGCTAAAGACCTCCAGTGTATCGCAAAAACCAATGTCCGGCGGTTTATCGCTTTCCGGTTGTTGTTTAACGCGCGTTTTTATTATCCGGTCTTTGCTGTCATCTTTCTCGATTTTGGTCTGACGCTCGATCAGTTTGCGATGCTTAATGCGATTTGGGCGGCGACGATTATTCTGGCTGAGGTTCCGTCCGGGGCATTGTCCGATTTAATCGGCCGGAAAAAACTGCTGATTCTCACGTCGACCCTGATGGTGGTTGAAATGGCGGTCTGGGCTTTTGCGCCACGCGGAAATCCAACGTTGCTCTTTTGGTTGTTGGCGCTGAACCGTATCCTGAGCGGGTTAGGGGAGGCGGCGGCCAGCGGTTCGGATGAAGCCCTAGCCTATGAAAGCCTGGAAGATGCAGGCATGAAGGAACAGTGGTCGCGGGTTCTCGAAAGCGCTTCCAAATGGCAGTCGGTGGCGTTCATGTTTGCGATGATTATCGGTGGTCTGGTTTATGACCCCTCGCTGATGTCGAAAATATCCGGACTGGACATCAGTAAGGATATCACGCTGCGCATTCCCCTCTATCTTACATTAATCACTTCTGTCGTCTGCTGGATAAACTGCCTGGGGTTCTGCGAATCAAAACAGCCGCATGATCATGAGCAACTTTCGATTGGCGATGCATTTCGGCAGACTTTTCAGGCGGGCCGATGGATTCTGAAAACGCCCTTTGCCTTAGCGGTTATTCTTGCCGGGGCATTTCTCGACAGCGTGGTCCGGATGTTTGTTACGCTGAACTCGGAATACTATCGGTTGATTCATTATCCCGAATTTGCGCTGGGCATTATTGGAGCATTGATTGCTGTACTGAATTTTGTCATCGCACCGATGGCCCGTAAACTGGTGGATGTTAAAACGCCGGCTTTTGTCTTTGGGGTGACTGCATTGCTAGGTCTGATTGGATTTTTCGGCGCGGCGTTTTTTCTTCCATATATCGGACTGCTTTTCATGATCATGTTGTTCATCGCATTTTCAATCACGACGTTTGCGATCTCTTTTTATCTGAACCGCATCACGGATAATTCCATTCGTGCCACGGTGCTCAGTTTTAAAGGCATGGCAGTGAATCTCGGCTATGGTTTTATCGGGGTCATCTATGCCCGGCTGCTGATCTACCTCGAACAGTCGAAGTCCATTGAAGCGGGTTCTGATGAACTATTTATTGCCGGCACGCAGTATTTTGCGCCGTATTTTCTCTTTGGGATATTTTCCGTGTGGCTCTTTGTTCGGTTTTTCCTGCGCAGCAGTACGAAACTTTCGAATCCAGATACATAATTATCTGGTTCTGGACGGTTCACTTTCTATAGTTCGTGCTTTAAACGGAGAGTTCATTATGAAAATTACAGCATCCATCCTTTGTCTGCTCATGGCCTCGGCAATCTTGTCCGGCTGTGCTTCGAAACAGGAAGAAAAAGAAGCCTACTATCAAGATGGCAAAATGGATCAGCAGGTCGAAGCCTGGAAAAAGCCCGGCGGTCGGTATTGATACTTTGAATTCATAGACAGGCTGAGAGCCTGTCCTACGCGCTAAATTCCATGCTCGATATACTGCTTGGTGACGGCCAGCACATTTTGTAGACAGCCGCCACATGAGCTTGCAGCATACGTCGACGCCATGACTTGCGAAGCATTTTTGAGCTTTTCGTCATCGATCGCCCGGCAGATGTCGCCCTTGGTGACATAGTTGCAGTAGCAGACCAGATCATCATCTTCTAAATCCACTTCGATATTCAGCGGTTCTCCAATCGGAGCCAACCAATCGCGCGGGTTGGCTGGAAAGAGCGTCTCTTTGGCAATCGCTTTTCGGAGCCGTTCAAATTCCGAGTTTTCGCCAATCAGGATGGCGCCGAGCAGTTTTTTCCAATCCTTGGAAATTAGTAATTTTTTATAGACGCCTGCGTGGATGTCCTGATCGATAAAGTGTACCGCTTCGGCTTCCGACAGATGCGTCTCGCCGATGCTGGAAACATGCAGATCCAATAATTTCAGTTTTGAGGCCGGCGTCCATTTTTCCAGAACACGGTTGATTTTACCCAGATGCGCGGCCGCGGCTTCGGCCATGGCATAGCAGGGGGCCACAAGACCAAACAGCTCATCGTTAAACGAGGCACATTCACCGACCGCATAAATATCGGGGTCGGAGGTCAGGACATTTTCATTTACGGCAATCCCACCGAACTGGCCCATGTCCAGATCGGCTTCAGCACCTAGTTCGTCATTCGGGGTAATCCCAGCCGCGATGATGACCAAGCCGGCTTCGAGCTCTTCGCCGCCATTTAGGATGACGCGTTCCGCCGCATTTTCACCTTCAACCGATTGTACCGAGGTTCCCAGTTTGAGGTGGATGCCGAGTTTTTCAATTTTCTGATCCAGCAGATAACCGCCGATTTTATCCAGCTGGCGGAACATCAGGACAGACTCGTGCTCTACGATGGTCGTATGCAGATCCATTTCGCGGCAGGCTTCGGCCGCTTCGAGGCCCAGCAGTCCGCCGCCAATCACAACCGCATGTTTTACTTTTTCGGCCCTAGCCCGGATACCGGCGACGTCCTGAGGCGTGCGATAGACAAAAACACCGCCCTTGTCCGAATTTCCAATGGTTGGAACAAAGGGACGGGAACCGGTGGCGATCACAAGTTTGTCGTAGGGAACATCTTCACCCGTGGAAGATTTCACTGTTTTGGCCTTCCGATCGATAGAAACCACGCGGGTGCCCAGTTTCAGGTCGATCTTATAATAGTCGTACCAGCGCTTTTCCGAAAAAATCAGTTCCCGTTCTTTTTTACTGCCAAAAAGGGTAGAAAGCGCCACCCGGTCGTAGGCCGGCAGGGGATCGTCGCCGAGAACCGTCATGGAATATTGATGATGCGCATCGTACTCCAACAGCTTTTCGCAGAAACGGTATCCCGCCATTCCATTGCCAATGACTACGACCTGTTTTTTTTGTTCCGACATCAAAATCCTTAATTTAATACCAAAAAAGTCCGATATCCTTACCGCAGTGGATTTGGAGTGTAAACACGAATATACTTTTTTAACCCTGAAGGCACAAAGAGCGCAAAGAAATCGGCGTTAAAAAGTCTAAAGAGTCTTCGTGTACTTCGTGCCTTCGTGGTTATTATTCCGCTCCATGATGACAGGACTTTATATTCATGTTCCGCTTTGTGAAAAGCGCTGTCGCTACTGCGATTTCTACAAGCTGACGCCCGATGAGACGGATGGCATGGAGCTCTTTCTCCAATGTCTGGAAATTGAGCTGCGTCGGCTACCGAAGGATTTTGCACCGGATACGGTTTTCATCGGCGGGGGAACGCCCACGGCATTGACGCCTTCCGAATATGGAAAAATGCTGGAGGCCATCGACCGGCGTATCAACCTGGCGCAGGTCGTTGAATTTACCAGCGAGGCGAACCCGGGAACGTTGACGCCGGATAAATTAAAGGTCATGCGAGACGGCGGCATTAATCGGGTGTCAATCGGCGTACAGTCTTTTCATCCGCGCGCGCTTCAGTTGCTCGGTCGTATTCATGACGCCGACCAGGCGGTGCAGGGCTACCACATGCTGCGCGATGCCGGGTTCGATAATGTGAATATCGATCTGATCCAAAGTATTCCCGGAATGAAACCCGAAGACGTGCTGAAGGATGCCCAAAATGTGGCGAAGCTCGAGCCTGATCATATTTCCTTTTATAACCTCATCTACGAACCGGGAACGCCGCTGACCAAGGCTCGGGATGAAGGTCTGGTGGTTCCGCCGGGTGATGACGAGGAAGCGGATAACTATTTTATGGTGAAGGAATATCTGGAGTGCGCCGGTTACGGGCATTATGAAATTTCCAATTTTTCGCGGCGTGGCCGGGAATGTCTGCATAATGTGCTGTATTGGCAGGGCGGGGAATATTTCGGGTGCGGTCCGTCCGGGGCATCGCACTGGCACGGCAAACGATTCTGTAATATTCCGGATCTGGATGTATATACCGAGCGTCTGCTGAAAGAGCGGGATCCGTTTAACGAAGTGGAATATCTCTCTAAAGAAGAGAAAGCGCGCGAGACTTTGGTGATGTGGCTGCGGTTGACAGATGGCTTTGATTTGGCCGAATTTAAAAAGGTCACGGGATTTTCCGCGTATGATTTATGCGGGAAAGGCATTGATTCAATGATTGAGGAAAGCCTGCTCCAACGTACAGAAAATCGCCTGCGTTTGACCCGCGAGGCGTTGTTTATTAGCGATGCCGTATTCAGTGAACTGCTTTGATGGTGCCGGCAATACTGCAGGTTTGTAGCCGCGATCCACGATCGCGGACCGAGGTCGGGGACCTCGGCTACAGAACAGGAACCGCAAGATATGGTATTGAACCTTTTGAAGATACCGAAAAAAGGCGCATTTAGTCTTGCAAAGCGGGCCGGAATCCTTAGATTACTGCGCTCTTATTGATTAGAACAAATTTTTGAAACCGAGTAATTGAGGTATTTGAGATGGGTAGAGAATGTGCAGTAACTGGAAAGAAGACCATTACCGGTCGTCGTATTGTGCGCAAAGGTTTGGCCAAGAAAAAGGGCGGCATCGGTCTTCACGTGACCAGCGCAACCAAGCGTACGTTCAAGCCGAACCTGCAGCGTGTTAAAATCCGTACAGAAGACGGAACCGTTAAACGTGTATGGGTTTCCACTAAAGCCCTGCGTTCCGGCGCTGTGAAAAAAGCCTAAGTTCCAAACCTTGGAACTTCTGATGAAACCGTCCGCATAAGGGCGGTTTTTTTTGCGTCCCATGATCATTCACCGATTGCTCGCATTATGGTGGGTTATTTCTGAACCACAACACGAGCTTATAGAACCCTCACTCCATGGCTCCGGCAGTTAAATGTTGAGGATTCTCCGATCGAATAAAATGGCCGCAAACGAGCGCAGAGAACACAAAATTATGGAGCTTAGCCTTTGTTCTCTTTGCGATCTCTCGTGGCAAATAATCAC
>CAKZQV010000218.1 GCA_937141895.1 uncultured Verrucomicrobiota bacterium | reverse complement strand
CTTCAAGTGATGCGGGCGCTGGCGGCCCCACTGGAAACAGTTCCAGCATATGTGCTGCATCATCATTCGGAATTGCCGCGGCAAGAAAGGTTGAATCCTGGCGACCCTCACCCCGCTTCACCAGCGATGCCGACACACGAAAATCATCTGAAATATTCAGATGCTTTCGAATCTTTTCTTCCGGCAGTTGATGCTGGTCGGCCGGAAGGGCGGTGTTGATCATGCGCACGACAGCCGATGGACCGGTATAGGCCAGGCAGCCATAGTTCGTAGTCATGCTCCTAGGCAGCTGAAGTCTGGAGGGTTCGTCCGCAAAATCCACGGCCGGTAAAAGATCGAGGCCAGTCAGCACCAACGATCCTTTACTTTCCTTGAGGCGTGCCACTTTGGTCGCCGTCGTTGCAAAATCAACGCCGATTAAATCGGATGATCGAGACTGCTCCCGATCAGTGCTGATTACTTTTTTAAACATAGTGATTTCCTTCCTGTTGCACCCGACCGAACAACCCCTGTTCGGACTCCCTGCGCTTGAGGTGCGCCTCAGCTAAAGCAGTATCCATACCATGATCATCTCCCAATTTACCTCTTGCTAAAAACTTTGGGATTTACCATTGATATGAGCATTAAGTTTTTCTAAAAAGCTATAACCCCGAGGGTCGGATTGTGAGCGAATTGAGCAACGAACTGCAGCGCCTTGATAATTCTGAAAACGAAACAGGAAAAGCAGTTGCACCGGCGGTCATGCTGGTCACCATGGTGTTGTTGATCGCTGTGCTCCTATTCACCTCGCTTATGATGGTTCATTATTCCGGAGCTTCCAAAGCCCTGGCCGGCGCATCGACCGATGAAGGTACCCATACAGCCCCTCAAGCCGAACAGACGGTCCCCATCGCTGAACAGGCAGGTGCCTTGATTCGTTCACTGAAAGGGAACGATTCTGAAAAGGAACAGGCCGAAGAAAAAAGCGGCAGACTGGTCGGGCTGTTCGGTAACCGTGAGGGCGGTGTGCGCTGGCCCCGTCTAGAACTTACCGGATTCGGCACTTCCATAAACCGCAGAGAATCCTTCGCGATCATCAACGATCATCAATACCATCCCGGTCAGCTGATTAACGGCAAGGTGACCCTGGTTGACGTTCAGGATCATTATGTCGTGGTCGAATGTCAGGGCGAAACCCGCAATCTGACTGTCGACAACAAGCGATAGCCTGCACTATTTCATGCATTGAGTTTGTTTGAGCAACAAGGCGCGCCCATTGTTTAAAAATAGGAACCTATTCCTCGGATCGAAAAATCTGTGACCAAAATATGACCGCTTCGCCACATCGTTGCTTAAAGAAATTTTTTATGTCCGTAACATTTCTTTCAGCATAAGAGTCAGGCTACGCGGCACTTTTTTTAAGCGCACGAAACCGGCCCAGTGCTTCATCATAATCATCCGCTTCGACCAAATACGTATGGCAGGTATGTCCACTCTCTTTTTCCATACGATCGAGCAGCTTATGGTTAAACGGATTCAGAACTGCAACCAAAAGATCATTTCCCAGAAAGCCGAAAGGTAAGGCCCCGTCTTTCGAAATAAACTCGTCCGGTACAACGCCCGAAATATCCTCCGGCAACTCAAAATTGGCCAGCGAAATAAAGGGCACCTCCGAACGCTCAGAAAGATAACTGATGATCCGGGACGAATTCATAAACCCCCGATCCTTGAGCACATGTAATACACTCGCGGGCACATCAAGGTCTTTGGACGAAATTTCGGTCAGATCATGCAATACCGTGGAATAGTCCTCCTGCGAAAGTTGATTTTCCTCGTAGAGCCGCCAGGCCAGTGCGAGTTCCTCCGCCACATCAGAGTCACTGGAAGCATCGTCGATGACGTTCCGTTCTCCCACTTCCTGCTGACGGGATCGGGAAAGATCTTCGTTAATTTTGTGGACCCCCTGCAAGGTCCTCAACCGGGCCTGCTGCGCGGCGGATTCCGAAGGATGAGACTGTTCAAAGCGAGGAAGCTGCTCTTCGAGAAATGAAAACAGCTCCTTTTTACCATTCCCCGCAGCAACATCCACCAACTTACCAAGATAATCAAACGCTTTATTCGGCATGCCGCACTTAAGATTTGCGCTGTAGAGCGCCTTCAAGGCATCGATATCCTGAGGCATGACCTCAAGAATCTGTTCCAGCATCGCAATGCTATCGACCAAGTTCTGGTTTGGATCTGACATTCATTATTCTCCCGTTGTACCCGTCTGTATTAAGCAAATTACAGGCCATGCTGGATCTCCAGATGATTTTTCGATTTTGCAATCAGTTGGAAACTAAAGAAAATCTTGACCCGGACTCGCAGTAATCCACGCTCCTTTTTCAGGAATTGGAAAACATCATTCAGGGAATTCAGAGGTCGGCATAAGATCTGCTTAATATGTCCGTATAATTTCCATCTAAACCAGATTTAAAACTATGACCACACACACAAACAGCTTGATTGAGTGCCTGAAACGCATCCGCCCCATTGAATCGGATGTATTTGATGCGGCGGAAAAAGAGGCCGATCAGACCAATACTCCGCTGGAACAACTCCTATTAAAACAAGGTGTTGTTTCTGATGTGGATCTGGCGCTGGCGACCGCCGAATACCTCGACATTCGCCCGATATCGCTGCAAACATTTTCAGCTAACCTTGACCTGCTGGAGCTGGTGGATAAAGAACAATGGAAGCAGATCAAAGCATTACCCATTGCCAAGATCGGAAACACGTTGACGGTGGCCATGGCTGACCCGTTCGACCTCGCCGGTCGCGATACAATCACGGCCTCTACCCAGCTTGAGCTCACCCCGGTCATCGCACTTGAACATGAAATTCTGGGCATTTTGAGCAAATCCGATGAACAACCCGCGCAGGGATTAGAAGATATCCTCCGTGATATGGCCGACGAAACTGACGTGGAGCTCGGCAGAGATGGCCTTGATGACGAAGATCTCGATGACGCGCTCGAACATGCCGGCGATGCTCCGGTTATCCGTATTGTGAACTCCATTCTGATTGAAGCCCTGCGCAAAGGGGCTTCAGATATTCATATTGAGCCCATGGAAAAATCAGTCCGGCTCAGAAACCGGGTCGATGGCGTACTCTATGAAGCCCCCAGCCCGCCGAAAAACCTGCAGAATGCCATTATTTCGCGTCTCAAAATTATGTCGCAGCTCGACATTGCCGAGCGGCGCGTTCCGCAGGACGGACGCTTTAAAATCAAAGCGCTCGGCAAAGAAGTGGATGTCCGTGTCAGCATGTTGCCGACGGTGCATGGCGAAAAAATTGTAATGCGTATTCTGGACAAATCCGCACTGGTGCCGAACCTTGAGGCCCTGAACCTGGACCAAATGTCGCTCGATAACTTTGAATATGCCCTGTCCCAGCCATACGGCATGATTCTGGTCACGGGCCCAACGGGTTCCGGCAAAACAACGACCCTTTATTCCGCTTTGCAGGAGCTCAACAAAATCGGCACCAACATTATTACCACCGAAAACCCGGTGGAATATCAGTTGCACGGCATTAATCAGGTGCAGATTAATCCGGTGGTCGGTCTGACGTTTGCATCGGCCCTGCGCTCCATTCTTCGTCAGGACCCGGACGTGGTCATGGTCGGGGAAATTCGAGATAAAGAAACCGCCACAATCGCCGTCGAAGCGGCCCTGACCGGTCATATGGTGTTGAGTACGCTGCATACCAATGATGCCGCCGGCGCGATTGCCCGTCTGGTGGATATGGGCATTGAGCCATTCATGCTCTCCTCATCGCTCCTGCTGACGCAGGCCC
>CAKZQV010000217.1 GCA_937141895.1 uncultured Verrucomicrobiota bacterium | reverse complement strand
TCTCCTTTATTGCGTTTAACCGACGCATCCGAATTCATGCCGAGCACCAGCACACCGCCCTGCGCCCGCGCGAAATTAAGATACGTAACGTGGCCAGGATGCAGAATGTCGAAGCAGCCGTTCGTAAACGAAACTACCTTACCTTCGGCCTTTAAACGGGCCCGTTCCTCCATCATTTCAGAACGGGTTTTGATTTTATCCAGAAAATTTCTCATAGCGTTGAAACATGGCCTTTTCTTCCAATCATTGGAAGTCGGAAAAAAGAAAAGGCACTCTGCCGAAGCGGATGCCTTTGCACTTCCAATGATTGGAAAATTACTTGGTAAAGCAGAGTGTGGCGTTGTGCCCACCGAAACCGAGCGAGTTGCTCAGCGCCGCATTAATCTGCATTTCACGCATCTTGTTTGGAACATAGTCAAGATCGCATTCCGGATCCGGCGTGGTGTAGTTGATCGTCGGCGGCGCAATATTATCGCGAATAGCCAAAGCCATAATCGCAGCCTCAATTCCGCCAGCTGCACCCAACATATGGCCGGTCATCGACTTGGTGGAACTAATCGCCGTTGCATAGGCTTTCTTTTCACCGAGCGCACGCTTACACGCAAGCGTTTCGCCTTTGTCATTATAGTGCGTGGATGTTCCATGCGCATTCACATAGTCAATATCATCCGGGCTCAGACCGGCATCTGAAATCGCCAGCGACATGCCGCGGGACGACTGAATCGCTTCTTCCGCCGGTGCAGTCACGTGATAAGCATCACCCGTGCGGCCATAACCCGAAGCATAACAATAAATTTTAGCCCCGCGGGCTTTTGCATGCTCTTCGGATTCCAACACCACCATGCCGGCCCCTTCGGACATTACAAATCCATCGCGGTTCAAATCGAACGGACGGGATGCTCCCTCCGGATCATCGTTCCGGCGGCTGGTTGCACGCAACGCGGCAAAACCGGCAATACCCAGCATGGCCACCGACGCTTCAGAACCGCCGGCAATCATCACATCGGCATCGCCGTACTTAATCATGCGCATGGCTTCGCCGATGGAGTGCGTGCCAGATGCACAGGCGCTGGTAATACAAAAATTCGGCCCTTTGAATCCAAATTTGATGGAGACATAGCCGGAAAGAATATTGGTGATCATCTGCGGAATGAGCTGCGGTGAGACCCGGCGCGGCCCTTTTTCGTAGGCCTTCATGCACTCGTTCTGCATCACCTGCATGCCGCCGATACCGGAACTGGCCAATACACCGACACGTTCAGGATCGATATTGTCCGAATTAATCCCGGCATCCTCAATGGCGAGCGTGGACGCGGCCACCCCGTAAATAGAAAATGGATCCATTTTGCGCGCGTCTTTACGATCAACGAACCGCTCAACCTCAAGGTCCTTGACTTCGCCGGCAATGGTAACGGGATACTGTTCGATATTTTCAACGTTCTGAACCTGGCCAATCCCGGATTTACCGGCTTTGATGCCTTCCCAAAAAGCACCCAATTCACTGGCGATTGGCGAAACCACGCCCAATCCGGTTACAACTACTTTGCGTCCACTCATCCCCGTACCTCAAAATGATGTTATGATAAATGGCCGGAACACCCAATTCGAGTAGTTCCGGCCATTGGAAAATCAATGCGTCGGTTTACTCGAAGCCTTTTTCCTTCAGGTAGGTGACAACACCACCAACAGACGTCAGTTTTTCAGCATCTTCGTCCGGAATTTCAGCACCGAACTCTTCTTCAAAAGCCATAACCAGCTCTACGGTATCCAGGGAATCTGCGCCCAGATCTTCGATGAAAGAAGCTTCAGTCTTTACCTGATCAGCGTTAACACCGAGTTGCTCAACAATGATATCTTTTACTTTATCTTCAAGTGCCATTTTATATGTCTCCTTTTCCTAGATTTACACGTTCAAACGTTACATTACCATGCCGCCGCATGTCGAGAGGACTTGTCCTGTAACATACGCGGAAGCATCACTTGCCAAAAACAGGGCCACATTGGCCACATCTTCCGGGTCGCCAAAGCGTCCCAACGGAATCAACTCTTTCATTTTACCCTGGATTTCGTCATCCAGTTTATCGGTCATCGCAGAGCGGATGAAGCCCGGAGCAATCGCATTACAGCGCACATTGCGGGAAGCCAATTCCTTCGCCACCGTTTTGCTGAAGGAAATGACGCCGCCCTTGGAGGCCGCATAGTTCGCCTGACCGGCATTGCCCATCAGCCCGATCACCGATGCAATGTTCACAATCGTGCCGGAACGCTGCTTCATCATGCCGCGCATCGCAGCTTTGGTGCAGAGAAATACGCCCTTCAGGTTCACATCAAGAACCGCATCCCAATCCGCTTCGCTCATACGCATCAGCAGACCGTCTTTGGTAATACCGGCGTTATTCACGAGAACGTCGATTTTACCGAAATCTTTTTCAATGGATTTAATGCAAGCCGTCACGCTTTCGCCATCGGCCACATTCACGCCGTAGCCCTTAGCCTCACGTCCCAGTTCTTTTACTTTTTCGATCGTTTCTTCGCACCATTCGGCATTCAAGTCACAAACGGCAACATCAGCACCGGCTTCCGCCCTTTTCACTGCAATGGCC
>CAKZQV010000216.1 GCA_937141895.1 uncultured Verrucomicrobiota bacterium | reverse complement strand
GAATCCCATCAGTCCGAGGGGAGCCGGATTTGCTGGTGAAATTTTGTCTGCCATTTTTCCGTCCAAAGTGAATTGATTTTAATCGATATAAAAATATTAATAAGCGGGCGTTTGTAGGGTAATCCGTACCGTGAGCCAAGTGATATTGCATAAAATATGACCCGCAATATATGTGTATATTGGTCATCTTTTTAAATATGGATATTCTAAGTGACGATGCATGTATGCCTTGCCCATTTTTTCGGCATTTTTTTCCGACTTTTTGTTTCCACTGAGGATCTGGAAATATGCTGCGTTTGAAAACGATTCGGTTGGCCTCGGCAAATAAAGATTGAATCGCCTCGTTATGAGGGTAGATTTTCCTCTCTTTGGAATTTACGAGGTTTTGGCTATGAGCAGGAATTTTGCACCGATTGTTAAGTGGGGCACGGATAAGAAATACAAGAAGGTCGACGACTTTCTGCTGCGTCCGTCTGTTGAAGATAAGGCAATGGAAGCGGCGGCGCGTATTTTGGCCGATGTGAAGGAACGCGGCGATAAGGCTGTGATTGACTGCGCGCGTCTGTATGACGGCTCCAATCTTTCGACCCGCCGCATTCGCGTGACGGAGAAAGAAATTGCAGAGGCCGATGCTCTCGTCGATGACGAATTTAAGGCAGCGGCGCAGGAAGCCCATAAGCGCATTACGGAATTTTCGATCGGTGGTCTGCGCGATGATTGGCAGATGGAAACCCCGAAGGGCGGAATGCTGGGCGAAAAGTTTGTTCCGTTTGACCGCGTGGGGGCCTACATACCAGGTGGTGCCGCGCCGCTGGCTTCGACCGCTTTGATGACGCTGACCCTGGCTCAAGTGGCCGGTGTGAAAGAACTCGTGGCCTGTTCGCCGGCGAGTGCCGACGGCAAACTGAACCCTTATGTGATCTATTCGCTCAATCTGGCGGGCGCAACGGAAATTTATAAAATCGGCGGCGTTCACGCGATCGGCGCCATGGCGTATGGGACCAAATCAATTTCCAAGGTTCGGAAAATTGTCGGGCCGGGCGGTCCGTATGTAACGGCGGCGAAACGTCAGGTTTATGGTGATGTGGCGCTTGATATGGTGGCGGGACCAAGCGAAATTGCGGTGCTCTGCGATACGTCAGCTAATGCCGCGCATGTTGCGGCGGACTTGCTTTCGCAGGCGGAGCACGGTACCGGATCGGAAAAAGCGCTGCTGGTGACGACCTCCCAGAAGCAGGCGGATGCGGTTCGCGCTGAAGTATTGAAGCAGGCGAAGGAACTGAGCCGTACAGAACCCATCGAGCAGGTGCTGGAAAACGGCATGCTGCTGGTGGTCGTGAAGAGCATGAAAGAAGGTATGCTGCTGTGTAATCTATTTGCACCGGAGCACATGGAGCTGATTTGCAAGAATCCCGAAAAATGGGTGGATGAAGTGCACAATGCTGGTGCGCTGTTTATCGGCGAGTGGACCCCGGAGTCGGTGGGCGATTTTGCTGCCGGACCGAGTCACGTTTTGCCGACCGGTGGAACGGCGGCCTATTTCTCCGGCCTGACGGTGGAGGATTTCCGCCGCCGTGTGAGACATGTCCAGTTCACGAAGGAAGATCTGGAGGATACCCTTCCGGTGGTCGAGGCCTTCGGCCGCATTGAAACGCTGGACGGCCATGCCCGTTCAGCGACGATTCGTTTTGATTCTTAGGCGCACGCGTGGCCCGCTGGAAGCGGGCGGTACGTTTTAATGCGACTTGAATTTGCACGCAAAATGTGCAATACAGAATGCGTGCAAGGAGGTCGGTATGACAAAAAACATCACAATCCGGATGGATGAGCAGTTGCTGAAGGATGTTAAACATATTGCGGTTGAACATGATATGTCGGTTTCGGCGTGGATTACGCATCTGGTGGAAAAAGCCGCAACTCGGGATCGGTTTACTTATGAAGAAGCCAAGTCCCGAGCGTTGAAGGCGATGGAGGAGGCTCCTGCCTACGGGGGCAAAATGCCGACGCGGGACGAAATGCATGAGCGTTGATTTCTTCATTGATACCAATGTTTTAATCTATGCGTACGACTCGGCTGATGAGGAGAAACATCAGATCGCACGTAAAATCCTGACTGATGTTTGGGATGCCAGAATTGGGGCGGCTATCAGTGTGCAAGTGCTGCAGGAGTTTTATCATGTTATGAGTCGGCGCGGGGATCAGCGTTATTATAGAAAACGAGCCGAGGATATGCTGAACTGGTTGGTGATTGAGAATACGACGGGTTTGTTCAAGCAAGCGTTGAAGGTTCATCAGGAGTTCAGAACGTCATTTTATGATGCGAACATTATTGCTGCGGCGCAGGTGTCGGGAGCGAAGGAAGTTTGGTCGGAAGATTTTAACACAGGACAGGATTACGGCGGCGTGGTTGCTGTGAATCCATTTGAAAACGATGAGTGATTTAATCAGAAAGTCAGTGCAGGTGATGCGGGGGTATGTGCCCGGCGAACAACCGAAGGATGCTGATATTGTTAAGCTGAATACAAATGAAAATCCGTATCTCCCATCTCCGGATGTGCAGGATATTTTGTCGATGATTGATATTTCGATGCTCTCCCGCTACCCGGATCCGGTCTGCATTGAGCTGCGCAAGGTGATTGCTGAGCTGCACGGCTGCGAAGTGGCGAACGTTTTCGTGGGTAATGGGTCGGATGAAGTGCTGGCGCTGTGTATTCGTGCGTTTGTTGAGCGTGACGGATCGGTTGGCTTTTTTGATCCGTCCTATTCGCTCTATCCGATTCTGGCGGACATTGAAGACGTGGAGAAAAAGCCGGTGGCGCTGGATGCGGCCTTTGGCTGGCAAATGCCGGCGGATTATTCGGCCTCCCTCTTTTTTCTGACGCATCCGAATGCGCCGACGAGCTTTGTTTATGACAAGGGCGCAATTGAAGGTTTTGTAAAGGACTTTCGCGGGGTATCGCTGATTGACGAGGCCTATGCAGATTTTGCAGCTGATAACTGCATGGATCTGGCGCTGAAATACGACAACGTCATCGTGGCTCGCACCTTGTCTAAATCGTATTCGCTGGCCGGTATTCGGTTGGGCTACTGCGTGGGCCCCAAGGCGGTGGTCGAACAGATGACCAAGTTGCAGCAATACAGCTTTGTGTGTGCGCCGTCGATGGCCCAGGTGGCCGGGGTGACGGCGGTGGTGCTGGGTGTCATCATCGGCGGGCGGATGGGCTATGCGCTGTTCTATCAGCCTGGGGGGTATCTGTCCGATCCCATGTCCATCTTCCGCATCTGGGAAGGCGGCATGTCCTTCCATGGCGGGCTGATCGGCGTGGCGGTCGCGGCGTGGATCTTCTGCCGCCGGGGCGGCATGCCGCCCTTGCAGGTCGCCGACGCC
>CAKZQV010000215.1 GCA_937141895.1 uncultured Verrucomicrobiota bacterium | reverse complement strand
TCGATTCCTGCACCATGCCCTTGAGGTCGCCCCAGCCGCGCTGGGCGGTGGCGTGCAGCATGGAATATTCGCCGCTCACATTGTAGGCCGCAATGGGGAGATCGGTGGCTTCGCGCATTTTGGCCAGAATATCGAGATAGAACATAGAGGGTTTAATCATGAGCATGTCGGCACCCTCCATTTCATCGAGTTCTGATTCCCGCAGGGCAGTGCGCAGATCGCCATAAGATGCCTGATAGCCTTTTCGATCGCCTTTTCCGGGCTGGGATTTTTCGGCATCGCGGAACGGCCCGTACATCGAAGAGGCGAACTTGGTGGAATAGCTCATAAGGATCGCATCGGTCAGTCCGGCTTCATCGAGTCCTTCACGGATGGCCAGCACCTGGCCGTCCATCATCGCGCTGGGGGCTACAATATCGGCTCCGGCGGCAGCATGGGATACACAGATTTTTGCGAGATTTTCGATGGCCGCGTCATTATCCACATCACCGGAATCGGTTAGCGGACCACAATGGCCGTGGTCGGTATAGGCGCAGACGCAGGCATCGGCCGCAACCACGAGATCCGGATATTCTTTTTTTACGGCGGAAATCGCGCGCTGGACGGTGCCGTTTTCATTATAGGCTTCCGACCCTTGGAAATCTTTTTCTGCATCTTCCGCCAGCCCGAAGAGCAGGACGGATCCAATGCCGGTCTCGACCATCGGTTCCAGATCTTTCAGAAGTTGATCGGTGCTGAGGCGGTATTGGCCCGGCATCGAATCGATGGCTTCGCGTTTGCCCTCGCCCTCGATGACAAAGGTCGGCCACATAAATTTTTCGGGACCGGGCAATGGGGCGTCCAGTATTTTGCGAATACCGGCTGATTTACGAAGGCGTCTGAGTCTTACTTCGGGGAACATCTGTTTAATCTCCATTTGGCGAATTGAGTTTCATAACCTGATCGTAGAGGTCAATCAAGGTCTCTATGCCGAGATCGATGATTGGCTCATACATAAAGGCGTTAAGGTGGATGTTGGAATTTACAACCATGCTGACTCGTTCTAAGAGTTCGCGGTGCTTGGAATCCCGCTCAATTTGTAAATATTTCCTGACCTCGGTGCCTAGAGTAGTTTTACTCATCCAGTAGTCGGGTTGTTCCAGCCGTCTGAATTCGTCGGTTAAAAAGCGCTCTGCCTGAATGCGGATGGCGATGGAAAGCACCATTTTTTCTTCCAGAGCCAGCCCTCTGTTTTTGTGGCTGTTTCTAATAGTGGATGCTTGTTCAAACAGTAGTTCAATTACCGGCTTCTCTGGGTTTTGGTGGCTCGCATTAACATCGAGGAAAAAACGGTTATAGATATCCAGATACTGACGCACCGTAATCTGTTCCGTATTTTTTCGCCAATGCAGGAGGCTCGTTAAGGTTTTGTAGTCGGGGTCTTCTTCGCTTTTAGCATATTCAATCAGGTTGCGAGTAAAGGGAATGGTTGCACAGAGGATGGCGGGGCTTGTTCCGACTTTATTTTTCCACATGCCATTAAAATAGTTCCTAATTCCGTCTTGAGCGGTTTCAAGGAAAACGGTCCCATCTATGGCTCTGTTAGCCGTGAACAGTCCTTTGTTTGATACCACACCTTTTCCATTGGTGACCAGCGCCCTAAAAAAGTCATAGTTGTGGGTGAGGATAATCTGGTGGAACTGGGGAACATCATTCAGGTCGGCTAGATACTGCAGGATGGCGTGCTTGTTTTTGTAGTCGAATGAATCGGCGGGGTCATCAATGATGAATAGAGTTTCTCGCTGATCTCGGATTCGGGACTCCACCTCGAAAATGAAGTTTAGAAGATAAAAAATGCGTTGCTCTCCTCCGCTGAGGATTCTATTTTCTGCGACTTCCGTATGAGTTTGGATGCTCGTGTTCTCCCCATCACAAAAGCTAAATTCCAATGTTGGGGTAGCTCGTTCGAGTGCGGCTGCTGAAGGATTTTGAATCTTTATTTTATAGGGCATTCCCACGAAGCGTGTATTGAATCGTTCTTCTGCCTTTTTCCAAATCGGTAGATCCTCTTTCGCGTCCTTTTCAATACGTTCAATCTCGGCCTGACAGCGTGCATGCTCTTCCAGGAAGGCGGCGGTATATTCACTTTGTTGTACGTAGGAGGTCCACAGATCCTTTTTGAATTGGGCACGGTTTTCGGGTTTCAGTCTTTCCAGTAGAACTTCAAGTTGTGTGTGGGGAAGGCTTTCAATCAGCTGGATGAATGCAGCTTTTTTTTGATGGTTGGTTAAGTTTTTGTGTAACGTTTTTAATTCCTCATCTTGATTGATGATTGCATCACTTTTCTCTCTCCTAAGCACAAGTTCTTCAAGGCCTATCGGGTTTTCATCCTGTCGCAATTGAATGCGGTGTCCCGCTCTGAAATAGTCGTTTTTTTCCAGTGCCGAGAACGCCTTGTCAGCCTTGGATGGATTAAATGAGCCACGTTGGTACAGGCCTCCGGACTGCTCAATAAGTGCCTGATAGCGTTCACTAAATTTCTGCGCTCCCTTGATGAAACCGGTATTATCTAGAACTTCGAGAGCCTTTTCGTTAAACAGGTCTTCGTATTTATATCCGACCAACTCCTCCATGGGTTTGTATTCTGTTATTTGGCGGATGCAGGAGGGGAAGTTTTTGTTTTCCAAATCGCTTAAAAGGATTTGCTCTAAATCGTTTCTGGATACGCCGGAGCTCTTTAGAAGGTCGGATCGCAGTTTTGTCTTTGCTTTTTCCAGTTTTATGACCAGTTGGTCGTATTTAGCTTTTTGTTCGGGGTGGACCAGAATATTAGTCAATGCCTTATTGTACCGGCATTTAAGGTCCAGTTCGGCGGGGAGGACATAGATTGTATCGGGATCAATCTCTTGACCATCAACTTGTATGGACCACTCCGGTGTGCGGCCGTGTCGTTTTTCTTCGGGATCTTCTCTATCAGATAATCGCGCGAAGGTGTTTGCGAACGAGGTTTTCATCATGCCGTTGGGGGCATAGATGGCGTAGGACTTTCTCGCCTTGAAGTCGAACTCTTCGGTCAGCGAATGAATCCCGTAGCAGTTCTTTAGGCTGATGCTTAGTTTTTGCATTACAACGCGTGCTTCAGGTCGTGGGTTGTCGCTCCAAGGGCGAGGTTGGCGCGGACGAGCAGGTCGATGGAGACCGATTTGTCGGCGCTCTCCATTTTTGCGACGCGACTTTGACTGGTTTGCAGCAGCTTCGCGGCTTGCACTTGGGTGAGTTTTTGTTGCTTCCGCCGGCTTTGCAGATTTTCGCTCAGTGAACGTTTGATTTCAATGTAAGCCATTTCTTCGTCGGTAAGGCCAAGGAACTCCTGTGTGCTGCCAACGGAGTATCCCGCCGCTTCCAGTTTTTTTCTTTTAGTTGCATTCATAGCTTCAACCTCCGAATATTTCATCATATCTGGTTAAGCGCTTCTGACTTTCATCAATGACCCGCTTCGGGGTTTCCCGGGTCTTCTTTTTGAAAACATCCGCAATGATGACGGCATCGTTATCTATGCGGTAGATAATGCGCCAAATTTCATTCTTATCTGTAATCCTTAACTCATGGCATCGCTTTCCAATGGATGGCATGGGGCGGGAATGGGGAAGGCTCAATTTGATTCCTTCCTGCAAATCCCGCAGCAGACAACCGGCCTCAATTCTGGCCTCCTTACTAAATGGCGGCGTTTTAACTTCGCCTTTCAGCCAGATGAGCGGTTTTCCCTGCTTCGTCATAAAAAGTTAATATATCAGATATGACATATGCGCAAGTCTCATTTTTTTTGGTTTGCGACTGGGTCGGGTCATCGCATCAGCAACAGGCTAAGAGCCATGACGAGCATGCCGGCCACGAGGCCGATGAGTGAATCGTGACCTTTGCCATAGGCGCGGCTGGTGGGCAGCAGTTCGTCGAGGCTGATGTAGACCATGATGCCGGCCACGCCGCCGAACAGAATTCCCATGAATTGGGAGGGGATTACGCCGTCGTCGCCGCCCACGAAAAAGCGAAGCGCGAGATAGGCAATAATGGCGCCGACGGGTTCGGCGAGGCCGGAGAGGAAGGAATAGATAAAGGCTTTTTTGCGGTCACCGGTCGCATAGAAAATCGGGACGGAAACGCTGATGCCTTCGGGAATATTATGCAGGGCAATCGCAATGGCAATCGGAATGCCGAGGCTGGGATCTTCAAGGGCGGCAAGAAAGGTGGCGAGGCCTTCAGGAAAGTTGTGGATGGCAATAGCCAGTGCCGTGAAAAGCCCCATGCGCATCAATTTGGCATTATGTTTCGTGTTGGGCTCTTCGTCTGCGATGGTTTTCATCTTTAATTCGTCAGACGTAGGCATCGGAGCATCGGGATCGTGGAGGGGTTTAATTTCGTATTCCGTATGAATTTCATGCGGGTTTTCCGCATGGGGTATGAGGGCGTCAATGATGCCGATCAGCGCCATGCCACCGAAAAAGGATGCCACGTTGATCCAATGCCCCAGGGGATCACCGTATATGGATTCGAGTTCGTTGGCTCCTTTTGCAAGAATTTCAACGAAAGAAACGTAGAGCATGACGCCGGCGGAAAAGCCGGTGGCTATCGAGAGAAAACGGAAGTTGGTGCGTTTGGCCATAAAGGCCAGCATGCTGCCGATTCCGGCGGCCATGCCGGCAAA
>CAKZQV010000214.1 GCA_937141895.1 uncultured Verrucomicrobiota bacterium | reverse complement strand
CGAAAAGAAGATAATTCGGCTGCGTCAGGAAATCCTTGATCTCTTTCGCCATCTCGTTGCTTCGGGCGGTGTATTTCGGCTCATCCAGGACTTCGCCAATCAGGAACATGGCGTACACACACGTGTATCCATAGTTCACATTGGTGAAGGTCATGGTGAAGTTTTCATACAGATATTCCGCTACGCGCCCTAGACGTTCGGTCCAGCTTTTACGAATATCATCCTCAAGAATGTGACCGTGATACTTCAGCGTTTCCGCCAACGCGATGGCACCGAATACCGAAATCCCTCTCCAGGATTTTGGATTGGGGATCACCGTCCAACTGCCATCGGGCTGCGAAACATTATTTTCCGCCCACTGCAACGCATTGATTCCGGCCTGAAGATATGTTGCATCGCCGGTCGCATCGGCCATATAGAGAAAGGGATATACCGCGTCCATGCAACGACCGTGAATATGATCGCACGACGGACAGTCCAATGAACCATGAACCGACAGGTCGGACGGCTTATTCACCTGCACCGCCAACATGCCGTCGCACCACTCTTTCAATAGGTCAAAGCAAAGCTTATTCCAATCATCAGAAGCTGGCACCGCCGGCAAAAGTTTAGCTAACGCTCCACCGGGAATCGCACAGGCAAGCCCACTCATAGCCATCAGACCCAAATAATTTCTTCGCTTCATATCCCTTCTCCCTTGTTCTTATTTCAGGCGGAACGCCGCTTTTTTATGATCTACAGAGGAGGTTCCAACCATTACTTCATAGTCGCCTGCCTCCAGCACTGGTTTCATTTCCAGGCCGGTAAACATCAGCATGTCCGGAGTAATCGTAAATTCAACCGTCTTGGTTTCGCCCGGTTTTAGCTCAATCTTTTCAAAGCCTTTGAGCTCCTTGTCCGGACGCAGCACACTACCAAACAGGTCCTTCATATACATTTGAACCACTTCTTTAGCGGCCATCTTTCCTGTATTGGTGACATTGACACGAACCTTCAATTCACCGTCCCGTTCCATTTCCTGGCTGGAAACTTGTGGCTCGGAATAGGTAAACGAGGAATAGCTCAGGCCATACCCGAACGGGTACAACGGGCCGGACTCCATAAAGAGGTAATCTTTGAAGAAGCTGATTTCCTTCATGCTGTAATGGTAAGGAATCTGTCCGATCGTACGCGGCACAGTGACCGGAAGTTTACCCGATGGAGAAAACTCCCCGAATAGCGCTTTTGCCACCATTTCATCGCCAAATTCAGTCATGTCCCAACAATCCAGAATGGCATCGGCATTTTTATCGATCACATTAAAGGCCAAGGTGCGACGGTGTTTCAGCACCACGATAACGGGCTTACCCAATGCTTTAACCCGCTGTATCAACTCATCCTGCGCCCCGACAGGCTCGATGGTGGCTCGGTCGCCAATGACCCATTTAAAGAAGGTCGCCTCGCGCGCAGTAAATTCATCTCCGCCGACAAAGAGGATCGAAAGATCCGCCTCTTTGGCCATCGCCACCATTTTATCAAGAGCCGCACCATC
The DNA here is from genome assembly GCA_937141895.1 of uncultured Verrucomicrobiota bacterium. Taxonomy (GTDB): domain Bacteria; phylum Verrucomicrobiota; class Kiritimatiellia; order Kiritimatiellales; family Pontiellaceae; genus Pontiella. The sequence continues at coordinate 7,636 of CAKZQV010000214.1, read as the reverse complement.
TCTTGGCGTAAGCTCAGGGCGTTCTTTATCCCTATCCGTCAGCTCATATCCTTTTTCGGCCACAAACGAAATGTTGTCGCCCACAACGTTCTCAAACGTACTGAGTGTTTTTTTACCCAGCAACGGCCCCAGCAGCGCGATCTTGCGCCCCTTCGTTTTGCTCAGCGGCAACACGTTGTTTTCATTTTTCAACAGGATCATGGATTCCCGATCCATCTCGCGAGCTAAAGCTAGAAACTCTGAAGAACGCACCTGCTTTTTGGTTTCTTTAACATCAATGTACGGCTGATCAAAAAGCCCCATAATAAATTTGGTGCGCAGCATATCGCCCGCAGCGCGGTCAATATAAGGCATCAGACTCGGATCCTTCTTCACCATTTCGGGGAGAAGCTCATAGACATTGTCGCTGTAAAGATCCAGGTCAACCCCCGCTTTCAACCCCAGCTTCACGGCCTCCTCCATGTTTTCGGCCACTTTCATCAAAAAATTAAGACGACCGACATCATACGCATCCGAAACCACGTAGCCATTAAAGCCCCATTCGTTGCGTAACACTTCAGTCAACAACCAGGGATTTCCATGGCTGGGCACACCGTTGAGATCGCCGTGCGAAGGCATGATTGCAAGGCAGTGACCGCGTTGGACGGCGGCTTTAAAGGGCGGAAACAATTCATCACGTAAAACGCGGGGAGAAACCTCAACTGCCGCAAAGTTTCGCCCACCGACCACCTGACTGTAGCCCGCAAAATGTTTAACCACCGCACCGATGTGGGTTGTGTTCGGAGCGCTTCCGTCATAATCGCCCTGCACGCCGGTCACGGCCGCAACCAGCATTTCTGTCGACAGATACGTATCTTCACCGTACCCCTCGCTCATTCGCCCAAAACGTGGGTCACGCGCGATGTCACCCACCGGAGAATGCACCATATGCCAGCCGCGCAAACGCGACTCCCGACCAATGGCATCCCATACATCATGGGTAAGCTGCAGGTTCCAGGCGGCGGCCAGATTGAGCGGACGTCCAAACTCCGTACTGCCCTTCCCCATAACGCCGTTATACGCCTCTCCGACAAACAAGGTCGGAATGCCGAAACGGTTTGATCCCATGATGTTTTTTTGAAGTTCATTATTCAGCTTAGCTGACTCGGCCGGGGACGAAGATTGAAATGGAAACTTCAACCCGCCCAGACTGTTGGCCAGTTTTGGCTTGCCCCACTTCGTCATGTTCAACGAACCATTCTTGCCTCGCTTCGCAACCCTGCCTGCACCGAACATGAGCATCTGCCCGACCTTTTCTTCCACCGTCATGCGGCCCAGCAGATCCTCAACCCGCTTTTCCACCGGCAACGATGCATCCTTATACGCCGGTTTTTCATCTGCAATACACGTGGCCGAAACCGCAGCGGCCAGCACAACTCCTAAAATCACCTTTGATTTCATAAATATCTCCAAGTTCCTTAAACGTTACAAAAACGCACCAAACTGCTTTCGCAGATTGGCACGTATTTGATCCGCCTCCCGTTACCGGGAGGCCAGAATTTATTTCAGGCGGAACGCCGCTTTCTTATATTTCGCAGAAGAAGTACCGACCATCACTTCATAGTCGCCCGCTTCCAGTACCGGCTTCATTTCCAAACCGGTAAACGTCAGTATTTCCGGCGTGATGGTAAACGCAACTGTTTTAGTTTCCCCCGGCTTCAGCTCAATCTTCTCGAAGCCTTTGAGTTCCATATTCGGACGGCTCACAGAACCAATCAGATCTTTCACATACATCTGAACCGCTTCTTTCGCCGCCATTTTTCCAGCATTGGTCACATCAACACTCACCGTCAACGTTCCATCCTTCGCCATTTCCTTAGCGGAAAGTTTCGGTTCGGAATAGGTGAATTCTCCATAGCTCAGGCCATGGCCGAACGGATAGAGCGGACCGTCTTTCTGGAAGAGATAGTCCTTCTTAAAGTTGATCTCTTTCTGGCTGTAATGGAACGGGATTTGACCAATTGAACGCGGAACCGTGACCGGCAGTTTTCCGGACGGAGACACTTTACCAAACAGGATTTTTGCCACCGCAATATCACCGAATTCGCTGAGGTCCCAGCAGTCCAAAATGGCATCGGCCTGTTCAGAAATCACATTGATGGATAAGGTCCGACGATGTTTCAGCACCACGATCACCGGTTTTCCGAGAGCTTTCACGCGCTCAATCAATTCATCTTGCGGACCAACCGGATCAATTGATTCACGATCACCATAGCCGGAATTAAAATAGGCTTCCTTGGCGGTATACTCATCGCCACCCAGGAACAATACCGTCACATCGGCGACCTTCGCTTTTTCCACCAGCGCAGCGATTTTCTTTTCATCGCGCGGCATCAGCGACGGCGCACCCCGTTTTTTATCGGTCAGATCAAATCCCTGCTCACTGATATACTTGACAGAATCGCCGGTAACCTGCTCAAAGAACTTCTGAGTGTCGTCATAGAGCAATGGGCCAAGCAGCGCCACGGTCTTTACTTTTTCCGCATTCAGCGGCAGTGCATTCTTCTTGTTTTCCAGCAGAATGGCCGATTCCAAATCGGCTTCCAACGCGACCGCCTGCGAAGCTTCGGAACGCACTTCTTTTTTCGTTTCTTCCACATTCGTATACGGATTTTCGAAGAGGCCGAGTTTGAATTTCGTACGTAGCACATTGCTTACGGAACGGTCGATGTATTCCACCAGACTCGGATTATTCTTCGCCATGTCAGCCAAATAGATGTAGGCGAGATCGCTGTACAAATCGATGTCCATGCCGGCTTTCAGCGCCATCTCAACAGCATCCTGATGCGATTCCGCGACTTTCATAAAATCATGCAGACGGGCAATGTCGTTGGAGTCGGACACAACGTATCCTTTAAAACCCCACTGCTTGCGCAGAATTTCGGTCAGCAGCCACGGGTTGCCGTGACTGGCAACCCCATTAAGGTCGCCGTGCGACGCCATGATACCAAACGCGTGTGCCCGTTGTACCGCAGCCTTGAAAGGCGGAAAAATCTGATCAATCAGATCGCGCTCGGAAATCTGAATGGAAGCAAAGTTGCGTCCGCCCTGCACCTGTCCATAGCCCGCGAAGTGTTTGGCCACCGCACCGATATGCGTGCTGTTCACGCCCGTGCCGTCGTATCCGCCCTGCACACCTTTCACCGCAGCAACCACCATTTCGGTCGTCAGCCAGGTATCCTCACTGAAGGCTTCACTCATTCTTCCAAACCTTGGATCGCGCATAATGTCCGACTCCGGGGAGTGGCACATGTGGAACCCACGCAGGCGCGCTTCCCGACCGGTTACGCCCCAGATGCGGTTTACCAGTTCCACATTCCAGGTGGCCGCCATATTCATCGGACGCATAAAGCGGGTATTGCCGTGCGCATCCACCCCGTTATAGGCCTCGCAGACAAACATCGCCGGAATATCGAGGCGACTCTGTTCGATGATATATTTCTGCAACTCGTTGGTCAGCTTGGCCGCTTGCTCGGGGGAATCGGGTTCGCCGGGGTTTTTCACGCCGGCGATCCCATATTTCAGACGACCTTTAACATCGTCCGAAAGAACCATTTCTCCATTTTCTCCCGAATCAATCCCTTTCACGCGATGGAAAATGCGCATCTGCGCCACTTTTTCTTCCAGCGTCATGCGGCTCAGCAGATCATCCCCCCGTTTTTCAACCGGTAATGAAGCATCTTTATACGGCTCCGCCGCCTTCGCTAAAGACGGCATAATCACCACAGTCGCTAGGGCAACTCCCGCCCATTTGGTTTTCGTCAAAATTGTCATCATTATATTCCCCGATATTTAAGCTTATTGTTCCAGCATTCGAACCAGTTCAGCGCCTGCCGCCAGGAAAGCACCCGATCCATACACTTCTGTTCTATCCGGCCAGGCCTGTCCTGGTTCGGCCCCAATCGGCTGCACGTAGCCCAGCATGCCATCTTCGGTAATGCATCGCGAGAGAGCCTTCCACGCGTTCAAAACGGAGGGCTCGTACGTCGACCTATCCAATATACCGTTATTGATTCCCCAGGCCAGACCAAAGCAGTAAAAGCCGGTACCACTGGTTTCAGGCGTTGGATACGTATCGGCCTCCAAAAGGCTCATCGCCCAGTAGCCCTCCGGCGTTTGGATGGAAATCAGTTTTTCCGCCATTTGTTTGTAGATGTTCACAAAGTAGTCGTACTGTTCCGACGGCTTCGGGATCTCAGGCAGCAACAACGCAAGGCCGCCGAATACCCAACCGTTTCCGCGCGACCAGAAAATCTTACTTCCTTCATGACGCTGTTCAAAAAAGCGGCTGTCGCGGAAATAAAGGTGCTCTTCCTGATCAAACAGATACTCGGTCGTAGCTTTATACTCGCCGAACATCCAATTCCGGTATTTCGGATCGCCGGTGGCGGAAGACAACTGGGCCCAGACCGGTGGCGCCATAAACAGCGCATCGCACCAGCTCCAGCGTTGGCTATGCCCTTTTTTAGTATGATCCAATGTGCCCGTCGGGGTTTTCGCCATGATTTCGTCGAATTGCTTCTGCGTCGCCGCAATCATTTTCGGATCGTTGTATTTCCCGTAGAGGCTCAGATAAAGCTGTCCGATCGCATGATCGTCGGCATGATAAAAGCGTTCCGGCCGCAACTTCCACTCCTGACTTTCAGCAATGCCCCTTAACCAGGTGTAGTATTTCTCATCCCCCGCAATTTCAGCCCATTTTTCCATGCCGACATACAGCGCGCCATAGGTCCACGCATTCAGATCGCAGCTTCTGGGGTTATTATTACGGCCATAATCGTCCTCCAGATGTTCGATCTGCCAATCGGCCACCCGCTTCATATCGGCCTTGATTTGTTTTACGGTCGGGTGCGGTGGTTGAGCGGCACCCGCAAACGTTCCAACCATTGGAAACAACGCGGCAGTTAAAATGCCCAACGGAACCCCTACTCTAAACTTACTCATGTGACCATCCCTGTTCGTTTACATTCACTGAATACAGACTAAAGTGACAATATCTACTAGTATTATGCGTAAATCAACTAAGACTGTTTTCAAATAGTGGAACTTCATATTTTCTACATTTCCACGATGACGTCCTTTGCATTTATGTGGTTAGAACTTTAATTTTTACTTGGGCTCCCGGATTAACATCCCGACAAATGAGTCCTTTAGACCCTGTAGGGTCATTGTGATTCAGCGGACTGACTGGGCATTGTGACGAGCTTGTTGGTTGATGCGCATAAACTTACCGCCAAGTACATTTGATCGACAACACTCCCGCCCCGTGTTAACTTCCTGTATGAATTATAAATGGCACTATACACTGATTGTTGCGGTCTCACTGCCCCTTTTTCTGGCTCAATCTGCGACATCTACAGTACGGATCAGCGAGATTTCCGCCGATTCATCGGATCGACTGTTACGCTGGTCCGACGACAACCGCGCACGCCTGGGCTCAGGAGCCAGCTGGTACGAAGACACCTTTGACGCAAAATATTGGAAAAGCGGGAGTTGCCCGATGGGGAATGGCACCTCGGGGTTAGTGAACGACCTTTCCAGTGAAATAGGAACCGCACCCTCCGTTTATCTCCGCCAAACCTTCTCGGTCAGCGCAGCCAATGCCGCCTCAAGTCAGAACATTATTTTAGATGTCGATTATAACGACGGCTTTGTTGCTTATCTTAACGGGGTCGAGATTCTGCGGAAAAATGCCGGAGGAACCGGTGCGTTTATGTTTCACGATCAAGGCGCATTCAATGCGCACTCATCAGGCACGACCGAAACCTACACGATCGGCATTGCCGCCGACTTGCTTAAGGAGGGTGAAAACCTGCTGGCCGTTCAGGCTCATGCTCAAGCTGTCACAGACGCCCTTGGTAACTATGTTTCAGATGGAACGCTTTTTATCGATGCCGCCCTGCGCATGAGTGGCGGCACACAACTCGCCACGTCAAGCGGTCCGTGGGACTATCAGATTGGCCACTTCGAGCCCTCCGGTGGATTGGTGGATCACTCCCTTTTTCAGCCGTCCACCTCGCAACCAGACCCCTTTCTCTGGACGCTGGTTGGATTTAATGATTCAAGCTGGCTCACCGGCCCAGGCGGAATTGGATTTGAAGATAACGATGACAATACGGATGTCGGAGATCTCATGAAAGGAATCGCAACTTCGCTTTACATGCGCCGTTCCTTCACGATAGATGCCTCCATCGCTAGTTCAAGTACACCGCTGACCTTCACCGTCGATTATGACGATGGATATATTGCCTACCTCAACGGAGTCGAAATTTCACGAAGTTCCAACATGGGATCACCCGGTGATTTTTATGCTCACGATGCCCCCTCGGGCGGAAGTCACGAGGCTGGGAGAACCATCGAAGCCAACACCCTTTCAGCAGCCAATAGCCTGCTAGTTGAGGGAGAGAACGTGCTTTCGATTCAGGTACATAATGTACGCCTCACCAGTAGCGATATGACCATGATTGCCGATCTCGATCTCGGGGCGACTCCACTTGTAAACTATTCCGACGACTGGAACTATTTTATCGGCACCGAAGAACCCTGCCCGCCACCGGAAGCCGTCACAGCAGAAGATCCAACATCCGATTTTGTGGATTGGGTGGAACTGGAAAATACCGGCTCTACCGCCGTCTCGCTGAACGGGTGGAGTTTGACGGATAACCCCGACAATCCCGACAAATGGGTATTCCCCGATGTGACGATCCAACCGAACGAACACAAAGTCATTCTCTGCACCGGACTCGACATGACGAACACCGTCGCATCCTATCTGCACACCGACTTTAATCTTTCGGCGGGCGGCGAATATATCGGCCTCTATAGCCCGGGCGAAGTCTTGGTTTCCGAAATTGCACCGGAATATCCGAAGCAGGACTGGCGCTACACCTACGGTTGGGACTCCGCCTCCTCCAGTTATAAATATTTCAAAGAAGCCACTCCCGGAAAAACAAACTCGACCAACGTATTCGCCGCTCTTCCGGAGTCGCCAACCGCATCGCACGAATCCGGTTTTTATGACAGCGGGATCTCCGTCTCGCTCTCCGCCGTCGCACCCGCAACCGAGATCTATTACACACGCGATGGCAGCACGCCGAACACCACGCTCGGAACGCGCTACACCACTCCGCTCACATTCAGCTCGGCTGGCGTATTGCGTGCCGTAGCCGTCACCGCCGAAGGGGTGGAGTCCGATCCGGCAACGTATAATTATTTGGTGAACGTTCCACCCGCTATGAAAACGCTTCCTGTTATCTGCCTGACCGGCGATTGGGACACCAGCATCAATATGCCGCACGGTATTGCAGCCGTCCATGGCGGACGATGGGTGAATCGAAACTGGAAAGCAAACGGGCCCGACGACTACAACAATCCGATGATACACGGACGCCCCTACGAACGAAAAATCCACTTGAACGTGCTCTATTCCGATACGTTTAACAACACAAACTATCAAGCCAACTGCGGCATACGGCTGGCCGGAAGCAGGCACGGCAGGCCGAAGTTTAAAGGGGAAAACCCGAGAAGCGAAGAGGAAAGCATGGATGGCCGGTGGGATGATGGCCCCTTCGACAACAAACCACAGTTCAATCTATTC
>CAKZQV010000213.1 GCA_937141895.1 uncultured Verrucomicrobiota bacterium | reverse complement strand
CAAAATCCTTGGCCCACAGGAGCGATTTTTTGGAAACGGTATACATCGCGTGAGGCCCTAGGGCAAAACTCAGGCGGTCGCAATAGGATTTGGATTCCTCAAAAAGCTTCACCGCCTGCTCTCGCTCCATTTTTGCGCGGTCAGCATCGTTCAGATCGATAAAAACGGAGGAAAGGTGAGCTCGAAGCCCCATCTCTTCCGTCGCGCGGGCCACACCATGATAGTACCAGTACATATCATTAAAGCAGGTCGTCCCGGATTTGATCATTTCCAGCGCAGCCAAACGGGCCCCGTGATAGATATCCTCTTCGGTCAGTTTCGCTTCCAGCGGCCAGATATGATTGTTCAGCCAATCGTGAAGATGCAGATCATCGGCATACCCGCGCAACAGCGTCATCGAAGCGTGCGTGTGCATATTGATAAAGCCGGGAATAATCGCCTTTGCCGACCCATCCAAAATTTCATGCCCGACCGGATCTATACCGGCATGAATGGATTGTATTCGATTTCCCTCAATCAGGACATCGGTCACAGCACCATTCAATTCAACATTTTGTATAAACAAACCCATGTAGTAGTCCTTTGTCCGTAGTCTCTGGTCATTGGTCTTGGCCCTAAGGTTCTTTGTCCTTAATTCCCAGTTCTGATCAGTCGGCTAAATATAAATTCAAGATCCGTCAGCATGATTTCAGATACTTAATTAAGCCGCCGATTAATTTTTTGACATCACCAGCGCAGCCGTACGCGACGTTGAATTCATCCGGATCTATATACGCATTGTCCAGAGCAACATAAAGACAACTCTGCACTTCAGTAGCTGAGCGTTGGGCATAGACCAAAAAACGGACAAACCCCGCATCGCTTCCTCCATCAAACCCTTCCGCTATGTTGTTCATGATGGACACTGAAGCTCTAGTTATCTGGTCTCGCAAACCGAAATCTGGTCTAAACCCATCGTTCCGAGTATATTTATAAACCGTACGCGTTAATTCTCGACCCTTTTGCCAAGCATCAATATCCTCGAATCTTTTAAACGCCATACTCTTCTCCTTTAGAGGCATTCTAGAAACTTGGTGAATTACATCCAAGGACTAAGGACCAGAGACTACGGACCAAGGACTAAGGACTAAGGACTAAGGACTAAGGACTAATTAAAACTTCCAACCCTTGGAAAAGCATGGTTTTAATAGCATTTTTACGTAGGGGAAAATAATGAAACTTTTTGTTCCGGGTAGGATCTGCCTTTTTGGTGAGCACTCAGACTGGGCCGGCGGGTACCGCCGAATCAATGCGGACATTGAAAAAGGAACCGCACTTATTGTCGGCACCAATCAAGGCCTCTATGCCGAGGCCAAAGCTCACCCGGACAAGCTCATCCTGAAAGCCTGCTTTGAAGACGGCAAGCGCGTCGGCCCCTATGAAATTCCCATGGAGCGCGAAGCGCTGCTGGAAGAAGCCATGAAAGGCGGCTTTGCCAGCTATGCCGCCGGCGTGGCCTATCAGATTATCACCCATTACCGCGTACGCGGCCTGGAGATTGATAACTATCACACCGACCTCCCGGTGCAGAAAGGCCTCTCGTCCTCAGCGGCCATCACCGTTCTGGTCGCGCGGGCGTTTAACCGTATTTATGACCTGAAGATGACCGTGCGCGGAGAAATGGAATATGCCTACCTCGGCGAAATCACCACGCCGTCCCGCTGCGGGCGACTGGATCAGGGCTGCGCCTATGGCAACCGCCCCGTCAAAATGATCTTCGACGGGGACCGCCTGGACGTGGAAGAACTGAATGTGCCCGAGCCCTTGCACTATGTGATCGTGGATCTAAAAGCGCACAAAGATACCGTCGAAATTCTGGCCAAGTTAAACCAATGCTATCCCTTTGCAGAAAATGACGTGCAGAAAAAAGTGCAGGAATATCTGGGGCCGATCAATGCCGTTCTCAACATTCGGGCCTCAGAAGCCATTCGCGCCGGCGATGTAGAAACCATCGGCAAACTAATGACGGAAGCGCAGGCCAAATTTGATAAGCACCTACAGCCCGCCTGCCCCTCTCAGCTCACCTCGCCCGTTCTGCATAAGCTTTTGGCGTTTGAACCAATTCAGGAATATATTCTGGGCGGCAAAGGCGTAGGCTCGCAGGGTGACGGCACCGCGCAGTTCCTGGTCAAGGATCCGGAAGCGCAGGAAAAGGTCATCGAAATCATCGAACGGGACCTGCAGATGCCCTGCATGAAGCTCGATATTGAATCCGCCAGCAAACTGCGTAAAGCGATTATTCCAGCGGCAGGATTTGGCGACCAGCTTTTCCCCTCGTCGAAAACACTGAAGAAAGAGATGTTCCCGATCATCGACCGCGATGGCCGTGCCAAGCCGGTGATTATGGTGATTGTTGAGCAGGTCTTAAATGCCGGCATTGATGAAGTCGGCATCATCATTCAGGAAAGCGACCGGGAATTGTTTGAAGATTTCTTCCACAACCATCTGCCGATTGAACACCTCCAAAAGTTACCGCAGGAAGACCGGCGGTACATGCAGCATATTATGGATATCGGTAACAAGGTCAGCTTCATTGTCCAGGAAGGACAACAGGGATTCGGCCACGCCGTCTATTCCGCAAAGGAGTGGATTGGCCATGAACCGTTCATCCTGATGCTGGGCGATCAACTCTTTGCCTCGGAGACCGACAAACCCTGTATTCAGCAGTTGATCGAAGTCTACGAAAAGACCGGGCGCAGCGTCGTGGGATTAAGGGAAACGCCGGAAGAAAAAATCAAACAGTTTGGCTGCGCAACCGGCGTATGGGAATCCGATGGCGATCTTCTATCTATCACCGAGTTTGCGGAAAAACCGTCCATCGA